>CBDUAV010000072.1:0-15648 GCA_965365225.1 uncultured Ignavibacteria bacterium
GCTCGAATATGCAACTAAACAAATTGTAGACGTTCCCGGTTTAAGGATTATAGGTCAGGCAACAGAAAAAACTAGTGTGCTATCTTTTATTTTTGAAAATATTCATCCTCACGATATCGGAACATTTTTAGATTTTGAAGGAGTGGCGATAAGAACCGGCCACCACTGTACACAACCAGTGATGCAGAGATTTAAGATTCCAGCAACATCACGAGCTTCATTTGCAATGTATAATACAAAAGAAGAGGTTGATGTCTTGGTGAATGGACTAATAAAAATCATTGAGGTGTTTGGATAATGAACCAGGAATTAAGAGAGCTGTATCAGCAGGTAATTTTAGATCATAATAAAAGTCCCAGAAATTTCCGGGAAATTGGAAATGCAACACAGCATGCTGAAGGGTATAATCCTCTTTGCGGAGATCATATCGATGTGTACTTGTTGATTGAAGATGGTGTTGTAAAAGATGTTTCTTTTAAGGGAGAAGGCTGTGCAATCTCCAAAGCATCAGCTTCATTGATGACCCAAATATTAAAAGGAAAAACGAAAGAAGAAGCTGAAAAACTATTTGAAAAATTTCACGATCTTGTTACTGGAAAGCTGGGAGAAAATCCCAAAATTGACGAACTTGGTAAGCTTGCTGTTCTCGCAGGTGTACAGGAATTTCCTGTGAGAGTTAAATGTGCATCGCTTGCCTGGCACACAATGATGAATGCTTTACATAACAAAGAAGAAAAGGTTTCAACGGAATAGTAGCCCCGACCCTTAGGTCGTGGGTGGAAGTTACCCTAAATATTATGGACTTTAGTCCAAGCTAAAACAAAATGCCAGAATTAAACAAACAGGAATTGGAAGAAAAAATAATTCAGACTTTAAAGTCTTGCTACGACCCCGAGATACCGGTGGATATTTTTGAGTTGGGTCTCATTTATGAAATCGGAATTGATGATAAAGCAAATGTTAAAATTAAAATGACTTTAACTTCACCTGCCTGCCCTGTTGCAGGTTCACTTCCACCAGAAGTTGAAGGAAAAGTAAAATCTATTCCCGAGGTGAACGATGCAAAAATAGAATTAGTTTGGAGCCCACCCTGGGATAAAGATATGATGTCGGAAGTAGCAAAAGTAGAATTAGGATTTATGTAAGAATCCAAGTTTATAGATTCCTGCTTTCGCAGGAACAACAGAGAATGTTAAACTAAAATAAAAAGGTTATCAAAAATGTTCAATATAACTTCAAGACCACCAATGTATGATCAGAATGCCGTGCAGCCAATGAGAGATGAATTGGTAGCTGTAGGTTTTACAGAATTATTAAATTCAAAAGACGTTGAAGATGCCATAAAAGTAAGTAACAACGAATCAGTTTTTGTAATGATAAACTCTGTTTGCGGTTGTGCAGCTGGAAGTGCAAGACCCGGAATATCCCTTGCTTTACAAAATGATATAATACCAGATAAACTTTATACTGTTTTTGCGGGACAGGAAAGAGATGCTGTTGATAAAACGAGAGAATTAGTCGGAAATGTACCGCCATCTTCTCCAAGCTTTGCATTATTTAAAAACGGTGAATTAGTTCATTTTATGCACAGGCAGGAAATTGAAGGAAATATGCCCCAACAGATTTCAGAATACTGGAGGCAGATTTTCAACGAACATTGTTCAAAGCAGGGTCCATCTATTCCCGCAGAACATTTCGCAAAAGTAATGCACGCAAAAGCGTGTGGTTCAAAGATACCATTGTATCAAGGATAAGTTAGTCATGCTGAATTTATTTCAGCATCTTAATATTTAACTAAAGACCCTGAAACAAGTTCAGAGTAAAAAATTATGAAATTTAGTACCCAGGAAGAATATGGATTAAGACTATTGTTGAGAATTGCTAAAAGTGATTCTCAGCATGGTCTTACTATTCCGGAACTCAGTGAGGTTGAGGGTCTTTCATCAGCAAACACCGCAAAGATTTTGCGTACTTTAAGACTTGCTGGTTTTATTGATAGTGCAAGAGGACAAACAGGCGGTTACAAGTTAAATCAGCCCGCAGATAAAATTCTAATAAGCGATGTGCTTACTGCTTTGGGAGGGAAACTTTACGAATCAAACTTCTGCGATCTGCATGCTGGTGTCGAAAACATCTGCACAAATTCAATTGACTGCAGTATCCGATCAATTTGGAAAACAATTCAAAATGTTCTTGATGGTGTACTTAGCAAAATTACCCTGCAGGATCTTTTAGGAAATGAAGAGGAAGTTGAAGCGCTCGCTTATTCCTTCGCAGAAAAATTAGAGACAAAGATTATTAAAAACCAAAATATTTAATCGTCCCCGCTTTCGCTGATCGGTACATCATACCCTTCACTTTTTAAACTGTCATAGGATCTATAGATAATAATCTCAACTTCGTTTGTTCGATAGAATCCCCTCGATACTACTTTTACACCGTTTACTTCCTTATCTAATCTAACCGATGAATATAATCTGTCTTCGGCTATAAGATCATTTTCAAGTCTGGATTTTTTTATGGGAATATTAGAAAGTGCCCAGTAAATTCCTTTCTTTGCATTTTGATATGCCACATTAATATCACTCTCCAATTTTTCCTGCCCAAATAAATTGGATACTGCAAATATTATCAACAAACCAGCTAGATACATCAATTTCATAGTTACCTCTTCTTTTGAAATGAATTTTAATCATTCATCTTTTTATTAGCAACCGTTCTTTTTTGGTCATAATCAATATTTGAGAAACTATTACTTGACAAAATAGTTTCCATTTATTATTTTGGAAACTAGTAATATAATTATGGTTTCCACCAAGTGATAATGGACAAAGCAAGCAGGGGACAAAAAATCGCTTTCGAAAAACAAAAAATCCTGATTTTCGCTTCCGAAAAATTCATGAGAGAAGGATTCTACAAAACTTCTATGGATTCTCTCGCCACAGAATTGCAAATGAGCAAAAAAACTATATACAAATATTTTTCTTCCAAAAATGAGCTGGTTGAAACAGTTGTAAAATCATTCATGACTCAAGTGAAAGAGAAAATTGATTCAGTCATTAAGGAAGAAGATAATTCTTTAATCAGAGCTTTGCATCTTTTTGAAATAATGATAGAAGTAACTACAAAATTCAGTGATAAATGGATTCAAGATATACGCATTCATCTTCCAGAACTTTGGAAAACAATAGATGAGTTTAGAACTAAAAAAGCTTATGCAGTTTTGGGAAGCATAATCCAGCAAGGGCAAAAAGAAGGAATAATAATTGAAAAACCTGCGGATCTTATTATTCATTTATATGTTACTGCCATGCGATCCATCGTTAATCCTGATTTTCTTTATTATCAAAAAATGAGTTATAAAGAAGCGATACAAAACACATTCGAAATTTTATTCAATGGAATTTTAACCCCTAACGGGAAAAAAGAATTTAAAAAATCATTCTACACGGTATTAAAATGAAAAAAATTTTCATCGTCTTCAGCATATCATTAATTTTTATTATTACAGCATGCAATGGAAACAACAACGGCAATATTGTTGCATCAGGAAATATAGAGGCAAAAAATATTATTGTTAGCTCACAGGTTGCCGGGATAGTGATTCAGATTTTAAAAGATGAAGGAGCAAAATTAAATAAGGGCGACACAGTATTAATAATAGATCCTGAAACGTACGAATTGAAATTGCAGGAGACTTTAGCTGCAAAAGAATATGCAGAAGCGCAATTGAGCTTACTTAAAAAGGGAGCGCGAAGCGAGGATATAAATCAGGCTGAAGAAAATTTGAAGCAGGCTGAAATAAGTTATGAACTCGCAGAAAAAGATAAAGAACGGATGGAGAATCTTTACCAATCACAAACAATAACAAAGAAGCAATTTGATGATGCCATCGCTAATTATGAAATAAATCTTGCAAGATTAAGTGTGGCAAGAGAAAATTTTCAAAAGATAAAAAATCTTTCACGTCCAGAAGAAATTAAACAAGCTGAAGCCAGTCTAAACCGAGCAATTGCAAATGTGAATTTGTTTAAAAAGAATTTAAATGATTGTTATGTTACTTCACCTTCATCAGGATTTATAACCAAGAAATTTGTAGAAGAAGGTGAGACTGCAGGAAGGATGTCTTCCCTTTTCCAGGTGGCAGATTTAAGTTCTGTAGAAATCGTTATATACATACGCGAAACCGAATTAGGGAAAGTAAAGCTCGGGCAAAAAGCAGAAATTTCTATCGATACGTATCCTGATAAAATTTATGAAGGAGAAGTTATTTACATTTCAACTGAGGCAGAGTTCACTCCAAAAAATATTCAAACACAGGAGGAAAGGACGAAATTAGTTTTTGCAGTAAAGATTAAAATTGAAAATACCAACTTCGAATTGAAAGATGGGATGCCTGCAGATGCAGTTATTATTCTGTAACAGGATGCACGAATGAAAAACATTCTATCTTAAAAACATAAATCCATACAAGGGATTTATAATGAATGAAATAATCAAAATAGAAAACCTAAAAAAAAGCTACGGAATAATTGAGGCTGTTAATCATGTCAACCTTGAGATTTATGAAGGAGAAATGTTTGGTTTAGTGGGACCGGATGGTGCGGGTAAAACAACCATAATTAGAATTCTTTGTGGTTTACTTAATCCCGATTCGGGAAATGTTAATATGTTTGGTTCTGATTTACGGAAGAAGAAAAATGAGATTCAAAATCAAATTGGTTACCTTTCTCAAAAATTTAGCCTTTACGGTGATCTTTCAATTGATGAAAATATTGAGTTCTTTGCTAATATTCACAGCGTTAAAGATTTTGAGATTAGAAGAGATGAACTTCTCCAATTTACAAGACTTACCCCTTTTCGTGATCGACTAGCGGATAAACTTTCAGGCGGAATGAAGCAAAAGCTTGCGCTGACATGTTCCCTTATTCATAAACCAAAAATAATTTTTCTTGATGAACCTACAACCGGTGTTGATCCCGTTTCACGCAGAGATTTTTGGAAAATTTTATCCGATCTACAAAAAGAAGGGATAACAATTTTGATGACAACTCCCTATCTTGATGAGGCTGAACGATGCAACCGTGTTGCTCTTATGAATCAAGGTAAGATTATTGCAAATGATAAACCGCAGAAGATTAAATCCTCCACCAGGAAAAGGGTGCTGGAGATAGTCTGTGATAATATACAAGTTGCATATACTAAATTGAAAGTAAACACTGATATTGATGTTCAGATATTCGGAGATAGAATTAATATAATGGCAGATGACCCTCAAATTGAATTAGAAAAAATTAAATCGTTTTTAACAGGTCAGGGAATATCAATAACAAGTAACAGAACTTTAACTCCATCATTAGAAAATATTTTTATTTACCTTGTCAAAGAAACAATCCAATGAAAACTGAAAATAATAATAATCGGTTTCAAGCGATGATAAAACTAATTTTTCTTATGCTAATCGGTGGCAATCTTTTTGCACAGCAAAGCAAATTAACACTTGATGAAAGTGTTCAAATAGGATTAGCAAATAGTAAACTTATTAAAATATCGGAATCCAAAGTTATAAGTGCTGATGCAAGAGTAACAGAGTTTACATCACAAATGCTACCAAAGATAAGTTTTGGGGCCGGATATACATATTTAAACCTGAATAAACCTTCAAAATTCTCAATTGGTAGTGCCCCGATAAATGTGGTCAATCCATTTAGTTCATATAATCTTAGACTAAATGTGCAGTTACCAATATTCACAGGATTCCAGCTTTCATCACTACGAAGTGCCGCAAAATACAATCATCTTGCGACAAACGAGGAACACTTGAAAAATATTAATAACAAGGCTCTCGAAATTCATTTTGCGTTTTGGAACCTCTTTAAAAGCGAAAAGTCTGTTGAACTTATTAATGAATATTTGATTTCACTTAAAGAGCACTTGAGTCAATCCAAAGAGTTTCTAGATAATGGGTTGGTAACCATAAATGATTATTTAAAGATTAAAGTGCAGCTATCAAATGTTAAACTAGAACTAATTGATGCTAAAAATAAAATGGAGATTGCACGAGCAACATTTAATAGAGCAATAGGATTCTCTTTAAATGAAAAAACTCAAATAAAATATGACTTACAATTTACTGACTACTTTTATCCCGAATATGATGATGTTCTAGCAGAAGCTTTGTCAATCCGGGAAGAACTTAGAGTTCTAGATTTTAGAATAAAGGGAGGGGAAGAAAACATAACCGCAGCCAACTCTGGCTGGTGGCCTAAGCTTTATGCTTCGGGTAATTATTTTCTTTCCAATATAAATGCTGAAACATTTTTAATCTCGAATCAAGATCTTCGTCTGTGGTTCGTGGGATTATCACTAAATTGGAGTTTGTGGGACTGGGGGTATACTTCTTCCAAATCAGATCAAGCAAGACATGATGTAATTCAATTGAAAGAATCTTTGGAGCTCTTGAAGGAACAGATTGAGCTTGAGGTTTTCAACAGTTATTTGACACTACAAAGTGAATTGGATAAAATTGAGGTGAGCAAGCTTGCCGTTGAAGCAGCAGAAGAAAATTACAGGATTACTACACAAAAATATCAATATCAACTTGCTACCAGCAATGATTTGGTTGATTCTGAAGTTGAACTATTTGATGCAAAGACCAAATTATCATTTGCTCAGGCGGACTACCAGTTGGCAAAAGTGAAGCTGAAGCTGACTATTGGAAGAAAGATTTATTAACCCTTTGCAACCACATATTATAATGGCAACTAAACGACTTTTAAAAAAAAGTTATCTTGATTTACAACAGATATGAATAGTATAGAAGTAAATAATCTGACAAAGTCATTCGGGGCATTTACGGCCGTAAATGATATCTCATTCACTATTGGAAAAGGACAGGTGTTTGGATTCTTAGGTGCAAATGGTGCGGGAAAAACCACTACAATTAGAATGTTATGTGGTATTTTAACTCCCACATCGGGCAAAGCTAGTGTAGGAGGATTCGATATTACAAAAGAATCAAACAGAGTTAAAAACATTATCGGTTACATGTCTCAACGCTTTTCATTGTATAATGATCTTACTGTTGAGGAAAACATTAATTTTTTCGGTGGGGTATATGGATTGGAGGGGAATTCATTTGTTGAGAGAAAGAAGTGGGTCCTCTCAATAGCTAATCTCGAAGGAAAACAGAATATAATAACCAAATCACTACCGGGAGGTATAAAACAAAGATTGGCTCTTGGAACCGCAGTAATTCATAGACCTGATATCGTTTTTCTTGATGAACCAACAAGCGGCGTTGATCCGATATCCAGAAGAAGCTTTTGGGATTTAATTAATAGTCTGGCAGCAGATGGTACAACTGTACTGGTAACAACACACTATTTGGAAGAAGCTGAATACTGTAATAATATAATTTTAATAGATGCAGGGAAACTAATTGCAGAGGGAAATCCAAAGAAGTTAAAAACCGATTATATCAAACATAAAATTCTTGAAATTGAATGTGAGAAACCGGTAGATGCAATGGAATTATTGAAAAATCAGGATTTTGTAATTGATACTTCCATCTTTGGGAATAACATTCACGTAAGTGTCCACAGTAAGACTTCAACAGAAAAACAAATCCTAGAAATTCTGGAGAAGCAAAATTCTATTAAAGTTACAGCCATGGACGAAATAACTCCAACACTTGAGGATGTATTTATACATTTATTAGAAACTAACAAAAAGAAAATTGTTTAGAAGAATCTCCGCCATAGTAAAAAAAGAAGTAAGGCAGCTTAAAAGAGATATCCGTCTCCTGTTCGTTATGTTCTTCTTTCCGGTTTTTTTATTAATGATTTTTGGTTATGCAATAAATTTTGATGTAAAGCACATAAAGCTTGCAATATTAGATAATGATAAATCGATAATGAGCAGGGATTTTATAAGTTCACTTCTGAATTCTGAATACTTTGATCTGGTAAATTATATTGAAGGCTATTCTGAAGTAGATTCTTATCTAGATGAGAAAATCGCACATTGTGTGGTTGTTATTCCAAATGATTTTTCGAAAAAAATTTACTCTGGACAGGTTGTACAAATTCAATACCTTATTGATGGAGTAGATGCAAATACTGCTGCAATTATTCGCAACTATGTTACTGTTGCAACATTATTATATAATAAAAATATTTTATCAATGATGCTAACGAGACAGGGCATTTATGTCTCCACACCAGTTTCATTAGAATCACAATTTTGGTTTAATCCAGATTTAGATACTACCAAATTTCTTATCCCTGGATTGATAGCGGTAATCTTAATCGTAACTGCTGTAATAACTGTTGCATTATCATTTGTTCGCGAAAAAGAGCGCGGTACTATGGAACAATTAAATGTTTCATCTCTTTCTTCAATAGAATTAATTCTGGGGAAAACGTTTCCATTTGTTATTATAGCATTAATCAATGCAGGGTTCATCCTTTTAGCAGGATACATTCTGTTTGGAGTGGAAGTTAAGGGATCGCTTATTCTACTTTTTATAACAACATTAGTTTTTATATCAGCATCGACGTCAATAGGAATATTTGTTTCAGTAATTGCAGATTCTCAACAATTTGCTTTTTCGCTGGCCACATTTCTATCACTCTTACCCTCTGTGATTTTATCGGGTTTTATTTTCCCAATTGATAGCATGCCTATAATTATTCAAATTATAACAAATGTGACCCCGGCTAAATTTTTTATCGAAATACTTCGAGCCATTGTTTTACGAGGAGTTGGGTTGAGCGCATTCTGGGAAGAAATAATCTACTTAGTTATTTATACCCTAATATTAATGTCCTTATCAACACTGATAAATAAAAAAAGAGCACAGATTTAATGAGAGCGATTTTACATTTTGTAAAAAAGGAATTTATTCAATTCAAGCGAGATCCAAGGATGTACAGCCTGGTTTTATTTTCACCTGTGATTCAATTAACATTACTGGGTTTTGCTGCAAATCTTGATATCGATAAAGTTAGAACTGTGATTTATGATCAAGATCGTAGTGTTACCAGCCGAAAATTTATTGAAAGGTTTACAAGCTCAGGTTATTTTTATTCAGAAAAGTACATTGATAGTTACAAAGAAATTACTGAAGAGATCGACAATGGAAATGTATTATTAGCACTAGTTATTCCTTCGGATTTTGAATACAAAATAAAAAGGGGTGAAACAGCAAAAGTTCAGGCTCTAATGAATGGATCGGATGGTAATAGTGCTAATATTGCAGCTGGTTACATCCAGAGTATTACAACTTCTTTCTCCAATAGCATATTACTTGATATTATACAGAATAAAGGTGTAATGAAGTCTACTGCAGGATCTTTGTCTGCAGAGGTAAGGATTTGGTATAATCCAACTCTAAAAACAAGAAATTTTATGGTTCCCGGAATCGTCGGTTTGCTATTAAGTATAGTTACTCTTATCCTCACCTCCCTAGCAGTAGTGAAAGAAAAAGAAATCGGCACGCTTGAACAATTAATTGTGACTCCCTTAAAACCTTTTCAAATAATCATTGGGAAACTTATTCCGTTTATTATACTTGGTTTTATATCTGTTATAATAATTTTAACAGCAATGCAATATGTTTTTAACATTACGTCAAAAGGAAGTCTATTTTTTCTTTTTGCAAGTTCCTTTCTTTATATCCTTTCAACATTAGGGCTGGGTCTTTTTGTATCCACTATTTCTAAGACTCAACAACAAGCTATGATGATAGCCATCTTTACAGTTATGATGCCTATGATTTTCTTATCGGGTTTTGCTTTCCCAGTAGAAAATATGCCAAAAATTATTCAATACATAAGCTATGTTATACCTCTAAAGTATTTTATTAACATTATACGTGGTGTTATAATAAAAGGAATTGGATTTAGTGAATTATGGATAGACGCCCTTGTGTTATTAGTTATGGGTCTCATTATTTTTGTACTCAGTTCTCTAAGATTCCAGAAGCGTTTAGAATGATAATTAGTTAGTTTACTTTAAGTGCTTATTACTGATTAACTAAAAATCTCAAATAAAATTTTATTTCTAAGATAATAGTAATATGAATCGCCCTGGAGTTACAATATTAATTCTTCTGCTGATAATATTGTTATTTTCATTAATCAGTTGTGATCAAGGAATTGAACCAAAACCTATAAGTGAACCAACAGGTTTTAGTGGTGAATTAACTTTTATAGGTAACTGGCCAAGTGGTATTAAACGAACCCATCTCGTTGTCTTCAAAAATCCTCTGCTTTCAGAAAGTGATTTTAATGTGCTTAATCTTAAATATGTTAGCGAGCAAATCCCAAATGAAACTCAAATTCTGGCTTATTCCACACTAGATCCTTCAATTATTCCTGAAGAGGGATTTCTAAACCCAGGTAAATATTCTTACATAGCAGTAGCACAATCAAAATCAGAGGAAGTATCTCTCAATAGATCGGACTGGTTTGTTGCAGGCTTATATTTTTCTTTTGGTGACAGCACAAATCCAGGTAAAATAGTAATTACTGAGGGTGAAATATTAGAGAATATTAACATTGTTTGCGATTTCAATAATCCACCTCCACAGCCACCAGGTGGTAATTAAGTGAGCAGTTTGAAATCGATATTAAATTCAAAAGCGATGAATTATTATTTTTTAATTTTAGTTCTTTGCACAACCAATCTATCACTTCATGCCCAAACTTATAGTATTACAGGAACTGTAACAGATTCGTTGAATATACCACTTCAATATGTAAATATTAGTTTAATCGGTACCAATTTTGGAGATGCTTCCGATCTTCTTGGACGATATCATATTAAAAATATCCCGGCTGGTATCTACACAATTGAATTCTCAGCAATAGGTTATGAAACCTATAAAAAAGTTAACCTATCAATAACAGATAAATCAGTTACACTGAATGTAATATTAAAGGAGCAGATAATTAAAACCGAAGAGGTAGTTGTTACAGCAGGAAAGTACGAACAGAAAAAATCGGATTTGCCAGTGAGTTCTGTAATAATACAAGGCAACGATATTATTAAACAGAATTTTTTCAGTATAGATTATGCTCTTAGATATGTTCCGGGAATTAATTTAACTGAAAATCAAATTAGTGTACGTGGTTCAAGTGGTTATACTATGGGTGCAGGCACGCGTGTACTTGTTACAATGGATGGCGTTCCGATATATACAGGCGATACTGGTGAAATAATTTGGGAGCAGATTCCGATGACAGACATTGAACGAATAGAGGTGATTAAAGGACCTGCTAGTTCATTGTATGGTACATCAGCCATTGGTGGTGTCGTAAATATTATATCTCGAAAACCTTCTTCTAAACCATTTACACTCATCAACACTTTTGCCGGCATTTATGATAAACCAGTTCATAAAGAATGGGATTGGTCGGATCAAATCAGGTCTTACTATGGAATTGCTGTTTCACATTCAAATACAGTTGGTGATTGGGGATATTCTTTATCGCTTAAAAAATTACACGATGATAGCTACCGTAAGGATGATTTTAAAGATAGATACATCGGTTATATGAAACTTAATTATGAATTTTCTGATTTTAGTTCTATTAGCCTGCTCGGCAATTACCTGCATATGAATCGTGGAAATTTTCTTTACTGGATGAACTCTAGAAATGCTCTACTACAAAGCGAAGAAGATCAAAATAAAACTGTTGAATCTGACCGACTTTTTCTTAGCCTGATTTATAAACATAAATTTAGTAACAAAATTTCCGCAGAATTTAAACCAAGTTTTTACTTTACAAATTTTGATGGAAAGGGAATAGAAATAACTTCATCAAAAGTTATTTTATCAAGAAATGAACTTTTGATGAATCTTAGTCTTTTAAAGTATATTAAGCTTATTACAGGAGCAGAATTTTCTTATGCTAATATAAACTCAAACATTTTCAGCAATCCAGACTTTTACACAACATCAGGATATTTTCAAGCAGAATACCGGGGAATATCAAAACTTATTGCAACAGCCGGATTGCGATATGATTTCATTAAGCTCGATAATATTAGTGGAAATGCATTAACTCCTAAATTAGGATTGAACTATAAACCTTCCGAAAAATTAATATTAAGAGCATCTTTTGGTACCGGATTTAGGGCACCTACACCTGCTGAAGTGTTTACAACAACCGATATTGGATTGGGAGTTTCTGTAGAAGAAAATTTGGATCTTGAGGCAGAGACAAGTTTATCTTTCGAAGCGGGATTCAGCTACACCCCTTCTCAAATATTAAATTTTGATGTGGCATTATTCCATACTCGCTATAACAATTTTATTGAACCTGCTTTTACAGCTGAAGGTGATATTCAATTTAGAAATCTTGTGGAAGCAAAACTTCAAGGAATAGAAGTCATCACAGAAATTTCTTTTTTACCACAAGAAATAAATATTTCGGTTGGTTACACATATTTATGGGCATGGAATATAAAGCAAAATAAATTTATGAATTATCGTCCTCGCCATTTATTTTATTTTAGTGCAGCTTACAACCCTTACCCCTTCGAATTAGCTTTAGACTTCCGTTATTGGAGCAGGGTTGAAGAGATAGATATGGAACCCGTCGAGATTGGATTAATTCCAGATGGTGAATTACGTGTCCCGGTTTTTGTTACAGACATAAGAGTTGGATATAACATTCTATCATTAGGTTACCCGATTACTCTCTTCCTTAATGCGAAAAACATTTTTAACTATAACTATGTAGAATTAATTGCGAATATCAGGCCAATCAGAAACATTTCGCTTGGTTTTAATTTATACTTATAACCAAATTTTATTAACTTTTTATATTCTATTTGTAGACCATTCATTAAATTTTTATTGCAACTATTAAATAAATATCATAATTTTTGCATTACGCAAATAAAAAAGTTGATGGGAGCAACATTTTACCTAAAAAACTCATTCATATTATAACCTTTAAATTATTTCAACTTTCAAATGGACTGAGACCTATTCAGGGCCATATTTAATTCACTAAAGAGGAGATTTGTTATGCAAAAATTTACACTCTTTTTTATGTGCATCATTTTAAGCGCAACTGTTACTTTGAATGCACAGGATTTTGGGAGAAAAGGACTTTGGGAGCTTGGGGGATTGGTAATGTATGCCAACAACAACATTGTGGTTGATGGTGAATCCCAGGACGAATCGCTTAACTTTTTCTTCGTCAATGTTCCGGTATACTATATGCCTGTCGATGGATGGCAAATCGGTATAGTGCCGGAATTTGTTTCTGTTGGTTTAGGCGGTGATATAGATGCTACTTTGTCAGTATTCGGCGGTTTTTTCTCAACTGCGTACGTTTTTAAAACCGGAGGTAGCGTTTACCCATTTATTGAAGGAAGAGTAGGTTATAACTCAGTCAATGTCTCTGTGGGTTCGGTACCCGATCTGGAATTGGAAAAAACTACTGGAATTCAGCAAGATGAGGTAGATGAGACATTAAGTGGTATAGGTTGGGGATTTAGTGGTGGTATAAAAGTCCAGATAGCAAGAGGAGCTTTGATAAATTTTGGCGTGGGTTATCAACAGCGTACAGCTAATCCAGAAGATTGGGATGGAGGCAGAGTTGGACTCGATGTCATTACGGTTCAAGCTGGCTTTGCTGTATTTCTTGGTAAATAATAATAAAGCATAGCATTCATTCTGGGTACAGATTCTTAAACAAGATTTAGATTTATTATCACGCAACCCGGTTAGGTACTCCCCAGCCGGGTTTTTTATTAAAAGAATACTTTCAATAAAATTTAGAATTCAAAAGGGATTTGGGTGAAACTTAAAAAGAAAAGAATTGTTGAAATACTTGAGCAACTCAAGCAAATTGAAAATGAAGCAAAAGCTCTTGAGAAAAAATATGAAAAACGATTAAAGAAAATACACCCCGAAAATCAAAAAAGCGCTTTAAACCTTATCCATTATCTCGCCCTGAGAAACCAAGATATAAGAGACTTACAAAATACTCTTGGTCAGTTGGGTATTTCCCGTCTAGGAAGAGCAGAAAGTCACGTATTTGCAAGTATTGCAGCAGTAAAAAACCTTCTAAATAAAATCCTAAAGAAAGAACAGATAGAAGAAGAAAAAGCGCCAGTATCTTTTAAGAAGGGGAAAAAAATTATTAAGGCAAATACATCGGCTTTACTCGGTAAAAAGCTAAAGGGAAGCAAAGTTAGAATAATGGTAACTTTACCAAGTGATGCTGCGGATGACACTAAGTTTATTAAAAAACTTGTTACCTCCGGAATGAACAGCGCAAGAATAAATTGTGCACATGATGGTATTGAAGTATGGGAAAAAATGGTGGGTAAAATAAACAAGGCAAAAGCTCAAACTGGTCGGAATGTTAAAATTTGTATGGATTTAGGTGGACCGAAACTAAGAACCGGAACAATGCGACCCGGGCCGAAAGTTGTTCATCTGAAGCCAGAGCGCGATTTAGTTGGAAAAGTAACTTCACCTTCACTTGTGTGGCTTGCTCCTGAAGGCACCAAACCGGAAAAAGAAAATGATATGATTATTCCGGTTTCAACTGAGTGGTTAAAAATAATAAAGAAAGACTCCGTAGTTAAATTCACTGATTCAAGAAATAAAAATTGCAAATTGAAGATCGATAAAAAACGTGGTAAAGGTTGGATGGCTAAGTGTTATGATTCAGCTTATATAACGACTGGAACCGTTTTTACATTTAACATTGAAGATGAGGTAGAAGAAAAAACTACTGAGGTTGGTGAGATTATTCCTCTCGAGGAAAAAATAATATTGAAAGTTGGAGATAAATTAATTCTGCACAAAGATCCAATTCCTGGTGATCCTGCAGAATTTGATAATGAGGGAATTCTTGTTATTCCGGCTCATATTTCCTGCACTTTACCGGAAGTGTTCAATGATGTTAAAGTTGGAGAGCCTATCATTCTTGATGATGGAAAGATTGAGGGAAAAATAAAAACTGTTGATTCAGAAAGAATTGAAGTTGAAATCACTTATGCAAAAGAAGAAGGTGCAAAGTTAAAAGCTGATAAGGGAATAAACCTGCCTGAAAGTAAACTATCATTTAGTGGATTAACAGAAAAAGATAAAGAAGATTTAAAGTTTGTTGCACAATACGCTGATGTTGTAAATGTATCGTTCGTTAACAATGCACAAGATGTCTTTATTCTTCTTGATGAGTTGAAGAAACTAAACGCAGAACATCTTGGAATAATTTTAAAGATAGAAACACAAAGTGGATTTAAAAATTTACCGGCAATACTATTAGCAGCAATGCGGCATCATCCAATTGGAGTTATGATTGCTCGCGGAGATCTAGCAATAGAATGCGGATGGAAGGAACTCGCGCAAACGCAGGAAGAAATTTTATGGCTTTGCGAAGCTGCACACATTCCTATCGTTTGGGCAACACAGGTTCTGGAAACAATGGCTAAAAAAGGAAGACCATCCCGTGCGGAAATTACAGATGCTGCTTCAGCAGAACAAGCTGAATGTGTAATGTTAAATAAAGGTCCTCACATTTTTGAAGTGATTAAAATTCTTGATGAAATATTAAGCTCTATGCAGGATTATCACGAAAAGAAAGCTCCAATGCTTCCTCCGTTAAAAATGCT
>CBDUAV010000073.1:0-15620 GCA_965365225.1 uncultured Ignavibacteria bacterium
ATTTGCTGGGTATGCCGATTCAAATAGTAGTTGGTGAAAGGAAACTTAAAGAGAAGAAATGTGAAGTTAAGATTAGAAAAACTGGTGAAAGATTCGATTTTAATTTAAATGAATTAAGTGCTCAGTTAAAAGACTTCTTGAGCAATTTAAAATAAAAAAGGCGCACCGAAGTGCGCCCATGGGAGGAGGCTGAAAAACTTAGTTTATACTCAATAAGTGAGGTCTGATTTTTTCTTCAAGCTGATTTTTGGGAACTGCACCAATTACTGCATCAACTACTTTTCCATCTTTGAATATTCCTAAAGTAGGAATGCTTCTTATTCCATATGTCATAGCAATATTTTGATTTTCGTCAGTATTAAGTTTAACAACTTTTAATTTTCCTTCGTATTCATCTGCAAGCTGCTGGACTATTGGCGCAACCATTCTGCATGGTCCGCACCAAGGAGCCCAGAAATCAACTAGTACCGGTGTATCTGATTTTAGTACTTCCTTTTCAAAATTAAAGTCTGTTCCTTCAACAACATTCTTCATTTAATCTTTACCTTTAATTGTTTTAAGATATTTGCAATGATAAGATGATGGTGGAGGCTGTTTAGATTCAATTAAAACTTGATGAAAATCACACCTATTTAATATGATTTTGAGCAAAATACCTCATTTTCCTAAAATTTAGAAAAGCTTATAATTCAGCTTCCATTTCTTCTTCGTAGTATGAACGGTAAGTTTTTATAGAGCTGAATATTGATTCTGCAAGCTGCTGCTGACCGGTTTTACTTTTAAGAAATTTTGCATCATCCTTATTTGAAATAAAACCGGTTTCAATTAACACGCTCGGCATCGAGGCTCCAACTAGAACATAAAATCCCGCCTGCTTTACACCTCGTGTGTTAAGCTTTAAATTCGTATCAAACTCCTTATCTAGAAGTTCAGCAAACTTTTCAGAATATTTCATATACGATGAATGTGCCATGCTAACAAGAATAAAATTTTCATCTGTAAGTTTTTCGTACCTATCAGGATTATCTTCGTATTCAATTACACTATTTTCTGTTTCGGCAATTTCAATTGCTTCTGCAGTTCTGCCGGGCCTTAAAAGATAAACTTCTGTTCCGTTTGCATCAGAAGGTTTTTTCTTTGTTGAATTGCAATGTATTGAGATAAAAAGCTTCCCGTTGTTTTCATTTGCTATTTTACCGCGTTTGTAAAGATCAACAAAGCTATCATTCATCCGTGTATAGATTACTTTAACATCTGGCATTTCTTTTTTAAGAATATCACCGAGCTTTAATGCTATTGCTAAGGTAATTTCTTTTTCTTTTACTTTATTAACACCAATTGCGCCGGGATCTTTACCGCCATGTCCAGCATCAATTACAACCACATCAAAATTCCATCTTTCAATGTATTTGTTTGTGCCTGTGTTTGAAAAAACCTTATTGTGAATTGTAATTAATATATCATTGCTACCAGGCGCATTCATAACTTCATTCGTAGAATACTCCTCTCCAACATTAAAAATTAACTCAGTGTCCTGTCCAACATTTCTTGTCTGAATACTTTTTATAAGCTCACCGACTTTTTCTTTGTTTATCTTTTCAACTTCGGCATTAACTTTTCTAAAAATGATTATGAGTTTACCATCTTTAAAAGAGCTGTAGTAGGATGGAATTCTTGTTTTTGAATGCACACGTATTAAAGTTCCATTAGCCTTTTCTGTGATTGATAAATTTGTTATGCCATATCCAAGTGTTGGTGGTAGATTAGGATTATCAAAAAGCCAATCTTTTCCTTCATATAAAGATGCAATCTGTTTGCCCAATAAAAGTTTGTTTGGCTCTTCAAAGGTTAATTTCTTTTCAATAATCATTTCCAATGGGTCGAGACTGTAAGCAATGGGAATATAAGTTTTACCATCTCTCAAATAGCTCGATGTTGGAAGCTGGTAAACTTTGGGCACACCCGTTGAACGAGGTGTAACAATTAAGTAAGGGTTTTTCGGTGTGGATTTTAAAAGTATGTAGTTTGATTTGATTTCAACTTTACCTGTTTTTTCATTTGCAAAAAAGTTGATGTCTAATGCTTCTGCAAGTTCAACTATAGGTGTATAAATTGTTCCTTCCCTAAAAAATGCAGGTATGTATTTTGTGCCTTCGTCTGTAACTATAGCAAGGTTACTAATTTCCTGAGCGTAAAAACTGAAGGTTAAAAGAGAGATTATTAAAAAGATGAGTTTAACTTTTATTAGTTCCAAACGCTTATCCAATGAAGGGAAAAAAGAATCCGCTTTTCTTTTTGTATTGTGTAAACTTATCGCCGAAATATTTTGCAAGCAACTTGTCTTCAACCGAAGCTCGCATAATGTAAATTGGAATTTCAATTAAGGCAAATCCCGATAAAACATAACTTAAAGTTGCCATTGCACCACCAATATCAACTAAAATCTGGCAAAAATACTGTGGATGTCTTAAAATTTTAAATGGTCCTTTAGTAACAAGCTCATGTTTTTTCTTTATCATTATTTCCTGCGAATAATTATCACCTAAAGTTTTAAAAGACCAAACCTGTATCCATGAAAAAACAAGATAAACAGCCAAACCAATGTAACGTATAATGTTATATTCTTCTATGTATTCTAAAGTGCCGATTTGAAATGCTGCCAGAATTAATGCTATCAGCGAAAATGTAGAAAGCACAGGTGGAAATTTTTGCAGAAAGGTTTTTGGTTTTTCTTTTATTTCCGCAACAGTTGATTTGAGTCCGCGTTTTGCACCAGTTACATTTGCACCAAAAGTTGCAATAACATTAAGCAGTACAATTATATTTATTGGGTCCATAAATAAAATTCTTTTATGTGATAATATTAATCGGTGGTTTTGCCGTGTCGTTTCATTATTTCTTGCCACTCTTCCATGGTAAGCTGTTCCGATTCATCAATAAGCATAATAGGAATGTCGTCCTCAATCCTGTAACGGCGGCGAGTGTTTTTATCTGTAGAAACAAGTGTGTCGCCATCTAAAACCAAATCGGCTTTAGTTTCAGGACAGCATAGTATGTCTAAAAGTTCTTGGTTGATCATTTAAATCTCATTTTTATTTCAAAAATAGCAATTATTTCAATATCATATAGTGTATAAATTTAATAAAGAAATAATTTTTCTCTTATTTAAGTAAGGATTAGAAATGAACACAAAAAAATTCCTAATTCCCCCAAACAAAAAATTAAATCTCTCAAAAATTAAAACGGATGAAACTTTAGGAATCAGTTCCAAAAAAGAATCAATGAACCTGCTGAAGAAAAATATTGAACGAATGAGCGATCTGCAGATTAAACTTTATGCACAGGATAAATATTCACTATTAATAATTTTCCAGGCAATGGATGCAGCTGGGAAAGATGGAACAATTAAACACGTTATGAGCGGATTGAACCCGCAGGGGACACAGGTCTTTTCATTTAAGCAGCCATCAAAAGAAGAGTTGGATCACGGTTATCTTTGGAGAATAAACAAAGCTTTGCCTGAAAGGGGAAGAATTGGAATTTTTAACCGTTCGCATTACGAAGAGGTGCTTGTAGTTCGTGTGCACGATTTAGTGAAGTATCAAAAAATACCCGATAAGTTTGTTAACAAAAACATTTGGAAACAGCGCTATCAGCAGATAAACGATTTTGAAAAATATCTCTACGAAAACGGAATAATAATAATCAAATTTTTTCTTCACGTTTCTAAAGAAGAACAGAAGGAAAGATTTTTAAAACGAATTGAAGATCCTGCTAAGAATTGGAAATTTTCAATGGGAGATATTGAAGAAAGAAAATATTGGGATGATTATCAAATAGCATATGAGGAAGCAATCTCTGCTACGAGCAAAAAACATGCACCATGGTATGTAATTCCAGCAGATAAAAAATGGTTTATGCGGCTTGCTGTTTCTGAAATTATTGTAAAAGAAATGAAAAAGTTAAAATCGCAATTTCCAAAGCTTAGCGATGAGCAACTAAGTGAATTGGATGAAGCAAGAAAATTATTAATCGATGATTCTGCTCTAAATGAGTAAGATAAGTAGAAAAACTTGTTTTTAACCTGAAGAATTGATAAAATACTATCCCTCACCCTAACGTCCCCCGCAAAACTCTGTCTCTTTTCGAAGAGAGAGAGGGGGGACGGTTTTAAAACTATTATAATCTAAATATTAATGAACTAAAACAGTTCATTTATTCTTTCCGGGGGGCGGGCAAGAATTGCTTTTTTTCCCTTTTCAATGATTGGTCTTTGCACAAGATCAGGGTGTTTGATCATTAAATCTAAAATTTGCCCTTCTGTATAATTCTTCTCTTTTATTTTAAGTTTTTTATAAACCTGCTCATTCTTTCTCAGCACTTCTGACGGCTTCATTCCCATCTTCTTTAATAATGATTTTAACTTTGTTTTTAAAAACGGTTCGATGTAGTAATTGACCTTCTCAAAATCTACTCCGCTTTCAGTTAAAACTTTTGCAACTTTGCGACAGGTTGTACAGGTCGGTTTTTCATAAACAGTAATTTTATGCATAGCACTCTCTTCGTAATAAAATATTAAAAGTGGTCTTATAAATTAATCAAATCCCTTTTTTGAATTATCTCCCGGGCTAAATTCATATATGCGACAGAGGCTTTAGCAGCAGGATCGAAAATTATAACGGGTCTATTATTAACTGATGCTTCACCGACCGTAGCATTTTTCGGAATCGTTGTGTTGAAAATAAGATTTGGATATTTTCTGAACAAATTTTTCTTTGTGGCAAATGAGACTTTTGTGTTGTACTCGTAAATAGTTAAGAGTATTCCTTCAATCCTTAATCTTGGATTGTATTTTTTCTGAATATCTTTTATGTGATCTGTAATTTTGTTTACTGCATTTATTGAAAGCTGTCCGGGCATAGTTGGTATTAAAACAGAATCAGCAGCAATTAGTGCTGCATTTGTTGTTCCAATTAGATAGGGTGGGCAATCAATTATAATATAATCGTAAGAATATGTCTCTGGTTTTAAAATGTTGCTAAGCAATTTTTCATTAGTTGATATTTTTCCCAGCCTTATTTCATCAACGTAAGTGAGGTGCTTCATTGGAATAAAATCAAGATTTGTAACTGATGACTTAAGAGTTACCTGCTGAATTGAGCTTGCAAATTGCAAAACATTAAATATATCGGACTTCACTTCTTCTTTTTTATAACCTAAAATTTCAGCGCATGAACCTGCAGGATCAACATCAATCAGAATTGTTCTTTTTCCGGAAAGTGCAAATGCTATTGACAGATTAACCGCAGTAGTTGTTTTGCCAACTCCGCCTTTAGGAATTGCAATCGCTATTATTTTCCCCATAATGCCTTAAATTTAAGATCGATATGGCTTAATTTGCCATCAATTAAATGTTGGGTAAGTTTGTGAGCAATTATAGTAATTAAAATTTTAAGAATAAATCGTTCAGTTAACTAAAGAATTAAATAATTGTTAATTATTTTATTGGAAATGAATTCAAAAAGTTGTTTCAGCTTATCAGTTTTCTTTCTTATAAAAACCAATTTTCATATATTTCAACCCCGATAAATCGGGATCACTGCCGATTATGAAAATATATGAAAACCTCTTAAATACTGTAGAAACAAAAGGCGCAGCCTATCTGGTTCTTCTTGATCCCGATAAGATATCAGATGCAAAACTTGTTCCATTTATCCGCCATTGCGAAAATTCCGGCGTCGATGGTTTCCTGATCGGCGGGAGTTTGATGATCAGCGGAAATTTGGATTCTTTTGTCCATAAAGTTAAAAGCTCCAGCTCACTTCCTGCTATTATTTTTCCCGGAAGTATAAACCAGGTGTCGCCAATTGCTGACGCAATACTATTTTTGTCGGTCATATCTGGCAGGAACGCCGAGCATTTAATCGGCAAACATGTTGTCGCGTCAAGTTTGGTAAAAAAGGCTAATATTGAGCCAATTTCGACAGGCTACATACTCGTAGAATCCGGAAAAACAACAACCGCAGTTTATATGAGTGGCAGTTTACCTGTACCGAGAAATAAACCAGAAATTGCTGCTGCAACAGCACTCGCAGGTGAATATCTTGGAATGAAATTAATTTATCTTGAAGCAGGCTCTGGTGCTGAAGAATCCGTTCCTAATGATATGATTAAAGCGGTAGCAAATGAGTGTACGGTTCCAATTGTTGTTGGAGGCGGAATTAGAAAGCCAAATACAGTAAGAGAAAAAGTTGAAAATGGCGCAAGCATAATTGTTACAGGTAATTTTTTCGAGAATGAGAATAATTGGGACTTGATAAAAGACTTTGCCCAAGCTGTTCATTTCAAAATGCCAATAGAAGTATAAATTATTAGTCTTACAGAATTAATTATTCCTACGAAAGCAGGAATCTCTTTATAAAGTAGAAGAAAAATGGATTTCAAAAAATTTATAGTAGATTCATTAAACGAAAGTTCAGAAACAAAGCTGAAGATTAAAGATCAATTAATGGATGAATTGCTGAAAGCCGTTGATCTATTATCTGGATGCTTTAAAGACGGAAATAAGCTTTTACTCTGTGGCAATGGCGGAAGCGCTGCTGATTGCCAGCACATTGCAACAGAATTGATGATTAGATTAAGTCATCATGTAGAAAGACCCGCATTACCCGCAGTAGCACTTACAACAGATACATCCAATTTAACTGCAGGTGGAAACGATATTGGTTTTGAAAATGTTTTTGCGCGAAACGTGGAGGGACTTGGAAATAAAGGTGATGCACTGCTTGTGATTTCCACAAGCGGAAACTCCCCGAATGTAATTAAAGCTGCACATGCTGCACACAATAAAAAAATGAAAGTAATTGGATTATTAGGCGGCGATGGCGGCAAGCTTAAAAACCTTGTTGATCTTCCAATTGTTATTCCTTCTTCAAATGTTCAGCGGATACAGGAAGGACACATCACAATAGCACACATCATTTGTGAGTTAGTTGAAGAAAAGCTCTATGGATAAAAATAATAGTTGCTCATTCTGCGGGATACACTAATAGCGGAGACCGAAGAACCTCATTTAATAAAGTCGCTACAAATTAATTTTTGTTCCCATCCAAAAAATTTTATCATCCTCCTTAACGCCGTACTTATCTGTAAATCCAGCAACTACTTCCAAGACATAAGTTGCTGGTTTAGAGGAAGGGTAACTTTGCAGAGAGAGTGGAGTTGTATTTTTATGGATGGTTACTATTTCGTTATTTTTGTTGATGAACAGCATATCGAGAGAAAAAAGCGTGTTCAGCATCCAAAATGATTGGTAACGTTCTACAGGAAAAATAAACAGCATGCCCTGTAGCTCTTCCATGCTTTCACGATTCATCAATCCAAGCTGCCGTTCGTAATCGGTATCGGCAATTTCAATATCAATTTTTACAATTGAATTACCGGAACTATCGGTAAATGTAAGCTCACCTTCTTTTTTAAAAGTATAATAATTCACATCGTTTGGATCATCATCGCAGTTGTTGAGTATGAAAACAGCAGCTACAACTAAGGCTATTGTTATTAATCCTATTTTCATTATTAATGATTTTAAATTTTTATTTCTTTTTTGTTCGTTTTTATCTTTCTTCTTCTGATGTTTCTTTTGAGCCATTCCATAAATTCCGATATTTGCAGGAACTAATATAGTTAATAGAGATTAAAATTTAAGCCATAGACTTACAGGTATGAACAAAGAAAAATCTGTTATTCTCAATAGAGAAATAATCTCTCTGAGAGATTCCCAAAATAAAATGATCGCAAGCGGATGGGGAGATGAAGTTGTTGAAAATACGGTAACAGAAAAAATCACATATATCTCGGAACTGCCTGCCAGTAAGGGAAGTGGATTAAAGGTGAAAGGATATATAGCATATCCAAAAGATAAATCCAAAAAACACCCTTGTGTAATATGGAATCGTGGGGGAATCGGCAACAAAGGTACCATTGATTCTTTTACTGCAAGAGGATTATTTGGAC
This sequence comes from uncultured Ignavibacteria bacterium, assembly GCA_965365225.1. Taxonomy (GTDB): domain Bacteria; phylum Bacteroidota; class Ignavibacteria; order Ignavibacteriales; family Ignavibacteriaceae; genus IGN2. The sequence goes on from CBDUAV010000073.1 coordinate 8,017, forward strand.
AAATTGCAAGCTGGGGATATGTCGTTTTTGCATCACAGTACCGCGGCAACGATGGCGGCGAAGGTAACGATGAATTTGGCGGCAATGATGTAAATGATGTTTTAAATTTAATCCCTCTTGCAGACGGAATTGAAAACGCAGATACTAAAAAATGGGGAATAGAAGGCTGGAGCCGGGGCGGAATGATGACTTATCTATCTTTAACAAAAACTGATATCTTTAAATGTGCAATTGTAAACGGTGGTATTGCCAACCTTCGCTGTAGTTCTGATGAGAGTCCTTTTATGAGAAGATTGTATGAGGCAACAATGGGTAAGTACAAGGAGAAAGAATTTTACGAAAAATGTGAAAGCCGCTCAATTGTAAAATTTGCTGATAGGCTTTCTAAAAAAACACCCCTGCTTATAATTCACGGAACTCACGATGAAAGAGTTCTGCCGCACGATTCGATTGATCTTTCTTATGAGTTGTTAAAATATAAAATTCCCTTCCGCCTGGTTATGCTTGAAGGCGGCGATCATTTTAATAAAAAGCACCGAAAAGAAGTGGATGAAATGAGAAGAATGTGGTTTAAAAAATTTCTTAGTTAAAGTGTAAGTGTAAGTGTAAGTTTATATTCAAGTTAAAGTTATAAAATCTAACTCTTTAACTTACTCCTACATTCCGGCAGGCAGGCTTACTCTTTTAACTTCTCCTTGTATTTTACTCATCAATAGATTATTTTGCCGATTCGATTTTTGGCTAAAACAATCCAAAAACTCACTTTTTTAGTTAGATCTTAACTTTGAAATTAGATATTTAAGGAAATTTATGGCTAAGGATTATAAACGCAATCCTGAAATAGAAGAGGTTGAAACTAACGAGTGGCTATACTCGCTAGATTATGTTTTAGAACACGGTGGTCCAGAGAGGGTTATTGAGCTTCTGCAGCAATTACAGATACGTGCTCATAAATCTGGTATTCATGTTCCGTTCTCTGCAAACACACCCTATATAAATACAATTCCCAGAGAGCAACAAACGCCTTTCCCCGGCAACAGGGAAATTGAACGTAGAATAAAAAGCTTAATCCGCTGGAATGCAATGGCAATGGTTGTAAATGCGAATAAATTGGAAGAAGGAATCGGTGGGCATATCTCTACGTATGCAAGTGCAGCAACTTTGTACGAAATTGGTTTTAATCATTTTTTTAAAGGAAAAAGTGAAAATTACAGCGGCGATCAGATTTACTTTCAAGGACATGCGTCCCCGGGAATTTATGCACGCGCCTTTTTAGAAGGAAGAATTTCCAAAGAGAAAATAAAAAACTTCAGAAGAGAATTCGCCAAAGGAGGTGGACTTTCATCGTACCCGCATCCCTGGCTTATGCCTGATTTTTGGGAGTTTCCAACCGTTTCAATGGGACTAGGACCAATTATGGCAATTTACCAGGCAAGATTTAACCGCTACCTGGAGGATCGTGAATTGAAGAAAGATACAGGAAGTAAAGTTTGGGCATTTCTTGGCGATGGTGAAACTGATGAACCAGAAACACTCGGCGCAATTACACTTGCCTCACGCGAGCAGCTTGATAATTTAATTTTTGTGATCAACTGTAATCTGCAGAGACTTGACGGCCCGGTTCGCGGTAACGGAAAAATTATTCAGGAACTTGAAGCAGCTTTCCGTGGTGCGGGCTGGAATGTAATAAAAGTTATCTGGGGCGATGATTGGGATCCGCTTCTCGAAAAAGATAAAGATGGAAAACTCATCAAACGAATGGGTGAAGTTGTTGATGGGCAATATCAAAAATATACCGTTGAAAGCGGAGGCTATATCCGAGAACATTTCTTTGGTGTTGATGAAGAGTTGAAAGAAATGGTCAGCAATATGACCGATGAGCAGCTAAGAAAAATGAGAAGAGGCGGACACGATCCTGAAAAAGTTTTTGCTGCTTACAATGCTGCGGTAAATCATAAAGGTTCACCTACGGTAATTCTTGCAAAAACAGTTAAGGGATATGGACTCGGCGAAAGCGGTGAAGGAAAGAACATAACCCATCAGCAGAAAAAACTAAATGAAGATGAAATGAAAGAATTCCGCGCACGTTTTGGTATTCCTATCTCAGACGAGCAGATACATAATGATCCGTTTTACAGACCAGATGAAGACAGTGAAGAAATAAAATATTTAAAAGCACGAAGGGAAACATTAGGCGGTTTTGTCCCTTCCAGGAAAATTGATTTGAAACCAATTAAAACTCCGGATGAATCTGTATTTGAAGAATTTTATAAAGGAACCGAAGGAAGAGAAGTTTCTACTACTATGGTGTTTGTTAGAATTCTTGCTAAGCTTTTAAAGGATGAAAAGTTGGGTACAAACATTGTTCCAATTGTTCCTGATGAAGCACGAACTTTTGGAATGGAATCGCTTTTCAGACAGGTTGGTATCTATGCACATGCGGGTCAAAAGTACGAACCCGTTGATGCTGATAGTCTTCTTTACTATAAAGAAGCCGTGAACGGACAGATACTTGAAGAGGGAATTACAGAAGCCGGTTCCATGTCTTCATTCATCGCTGCAGGAACTGCTTACGCCACGCACGGAATAAATATGATCCCATTTTTTATATATTACTCAATGTTCGGATTGCAAAGAATTGGCGATCTTGCATGGGCTGCTGGTGATATAGGTGCAAAAGGTTTTTTAATCGGAGGAACTGCAGGAAGAACGACTCTAAACGGAGAAGGATTGCAGCATCAGGATGGACATAGTCACTTGCTTGCATATTCGATCCCGAATCTTGTTGCTTACGATCCTGCATTTGCTTATGAACTTGCAGTAATAATTCGAGAGGGAATTAAGCGAATGTTTGAAGATCAGGAGAACATTTTTTATTACGTCACCGTAATGAATGAAAATTATGCCATGCCTGAAATACCGAAGGGCGCAAAGGAAGGGATCCTTAAAGGAATGTACAAGTTCAAACCTTCAACTATAAAGAATGCAAAGTTGAAAGCACAGCTTTTTGGCAGCGGAACAATTCTTAATCAGGTTCTTCAAGCGCAGGAAATTCTTGAGAAGGATTATAAAGTTGCAGCAGATGTTTGGAGTGTTACAAGCTACAAAGAGTTAAGAAGAAACGCCCTCGAGATTGAAAGATGGAATATGCTCAATCCTGACAAAAAGCAAAAAGATGCCTATATAACTAAAACACTTTCAAAGGAAGAAGGGGTTTTCGTTGCGGCATCCGATTATGTGAAAGCACTTCCAGATTCCATATCGAAATGGTTCCCCGGAACTTTGCACTCGTTGGGTACAGATGGCTACGGAAGAAGCGGCTCAAGAAAAGCACTAAGAGATTTCTTCGAAGTAGATTACAGACATGTCGTTTATACAACTCTTGGAGCGTTAGTGAAAGAGGGAAGGATAAAGGAAACCGTTCTCCAAAAAGCAAAAAAAGATCTTGAAATTAAACCGGATAAGTTAAATCCGATGACATCATAAATACGAGCTGTCATTCTGAGTGAATCCTTAAGGATTCGCGAAGAATCTAAGAGATTCTTCACTTCGTTCAGAATGACAATTAAACGAAAAAGAAATAATAATATATAACTAACTAATGGCAACAGAATTTAAATTACCCGAACTCGGCGAAAATATAGAATCAGCAGACATAATAAATGTACTTGTGAAAACTGGTGATATGGTTGAGAAGGAACAATCAATTATCGAGATAGAAACTGACAAAGCAACGATTGAAGTGCCTTCAAATATTTCAGGAAAGATTACAGAAGTACTTGTGAAGCAAGGTGAATCAGTAAAAGTTGGACAGACAATTATAAAAGTTGATGAAGGAGGCAGGGCAGAAATTTCGAAGACTGAAACGAAGGCTGAGGCAAAGGCTGAGGCAAAGGAGGAGGAGAAAAAAGAAGTTAAGGAGACATTAAAATCTGATCCAGGTGAAATCTTAGAATTCAAAGTCCCTGATCTCGGCGAAAATATAGAATCTGCTGACGTAATTAATGTGCTGGTGAAAGAAGGAGATGTAATAAAAAAAGATGATGGTATTATAGAGATAGAAACTGATAAAGCTACCGTTGAGGTTCCATCTTCGGTTGAAGGAAAAATAGTTGAGATAAATGTTAATTCTGGAGATAAAGTAAAAGTTGGTGATATTCTTATAAAAGTTGAATCAAATGCTCCAACACCTGGGGACAAAAAAGAAACTGCTCCAGTTGTGGATACACTTGCACAAAAACCTGAAGAAAAAATTGAGTTGCCAAAAGGTGAGGTTGGTGAAATGAAACCCGGTGAGCACGATGAGCAGCCCCCTATTTTGAGAGGCTCAGCTCCTGCTGCTCCATCTGTCAGAAGAATTGCACGCGAGCTGGGTGTGGATATAAATAAAGTTCCTGGTTCTGGTGAAGGTGGAAGAATTTCAATGGATGATGTTAAAGCCTATGTTAAGAAGTTAATGGAAGGAGGAGTCGAAACTGTCGGAGTGGCAATTAAAAAAGAAGCTCTTCCGGACTTTACCAAGTATGGTGATACTGAACGAGTTTCTATGAGCAAGATACGAGAGAAGACAGCTACTCACTTAAGCTATGCTTGGGCAGTTACACCCCACGTAACACAGTTTGATAAATCGGATATTACTGAATTCGAAAAAGACAGAAAAAAACTTAGCAAGCAGGTTGAGAAACAAGGTGCAAAGCTAACTGTTACGTCAATCCTAATTAAGATAATTTCTGAGGGACTCAAGAAATTTCCGCAATTCAACAGCAGTATAGATATGGATAAGAAAGAAATTATCTATAAAAAATACTTTAATATTGGAGTTGCTGTTGATACAGAATACGGATTGCTTGTTCCCGTAATCAAAAATGCTGACAAGAAAAATCTTGTTGAAATCTCTGTTGAACTTAATGAACTAGCTCAGAAAGCACGTGACAAAAAACTCTCGCTTGAAGAGATGCAGGGCGGTAGTTTTACTATTACTAATCTTGGTGGAATCGGTGGAACGTATTTTAGTCCAATTGTAAATTCACCGGAAGTTGCAATACTGGGCGTATCACGCGGCAATTATGAACCCGTATATACAAAAGAAGGAAGCTTTGAACCCAGGTTGATGCTCCCGCTTTCTCTTTCTTATGATCATCGTATAATTGATGGTGCGGATGCTATAAGATTTTTACGATGGGTCAGCGAAGCTTTGGAAGAACCACTAAAAATTTTCATGTAAAACTAATTTTCTAGAATAAAGGGTTTATGTCTGAAAAAATAAATTTAGCTGTGATTGGTGCCGGACCCGGCGGATATGCTGCAGCTTTTCTTGCAGCAGATCTTGGAATGAGTGTTACACTGATTGATAAAGAAAAAAATCCCGGTGGTGTATGTCTCTACCGTGGGTGTATTCCTTCCAAAGCATTACTTCATGTTGCAAAGCTTCTGAACGAAACAGAAGATGCAAAAAACTTTGGGTTAGAATTCTCAAAACCAAAGATTGATCTTGACAAGCTTCGTGAATGGAAAAATGGTGTGGTTGAAAAACTTACAGGTGGAGTAGGAACAGTTGCAAAATATCGGAAAGTAAATTTCATTCAAGGTAAAGCAAGCTTTATAAATTCTACAACACTTCTTGTTAAAAAAACAGACGGAAATAATAAAGAGCTTTCATTCGATAAAATAATTATTGCAACCGGATCAAGGATTACGACTATTCCATCATTAAACTTTGAAAGTAAAAGATTACTTAACTCAACTTCGGCACTTGATCTTCCTGCAATTCCAAAATCTTTACTGGTTATTGGAGGGGGTTACATTGGATTAGAGCTTGGTTCTGTTTACCAGGCGTTGGGTTCAAAAGTCTCGGTTGTGGAAATGCTGGATGGATTATTGCCGGGAGCCGATCGCGATCTTGTTTCTCATCTTTCCAAAAGAATAAAAGAAAAATTTGAAAGCATAATGCTTAATTCAAGAGTTATTGAGATGCAGGAAGTTAAAGATGGGATACAGGTGAAAATTCAAGATGCTGACGGAAAAACCATCGAGAATACGTACGATTATGTATTGATGTCGATCGGAAGAAAACCCGATACTTCTGGATTGGGATTAGAAAACACAAAAGTAAAAGTAAACGAACGTGGCTGGATAAGTGTAAACAACCAGTTGAAAACCGATGACCCTAATATTTATGCAATTGGAGATATAGTTGGTGAACCAATGTTAGCTCACAAAGCTTCACACGAGGGAAGAATTGCTGTTGAAGTAATTGCAGGACACAAATCTGCGTTTGAACCGATGGCAATACCAGCAGTTGTTTTTACTGATCCGGAAATTGCGTGGGCAGGATTGACTGAAAATCAGGCAAAGGAAAAAAAGATCAATTACGAAGTTTCGAAATTTCCATGGGCTGCATCTGGAAGAGCTGCTACGCTAGATAGATCCGATGGTGTAACAAAAATATTTGTTGATCCTGATTCACAAAGAATTTTGGGCATTGGCATTTGCGGTCCCGGAGCTGGCGAGCTAATTGCCGAAGGTGTGCTTGCGATTGAAATGGGAGCTAATTTAACTGATTTGAAACTTACTATTCATCCTCATCCAACTTTATCCGAAACAGTTATGGAAGCTGCTGAAGTTTTCTTTGGGCAAAGCACACACATTTACAGACCAAAGAAAAAATAAGTTCAAACAGCTAGATATTCTATTCAATTTCTTCAAGCCAAATTTGTAATTTCTCTTGATTGAGGTTTAAAATGTCATCGTTAGTAACTGCAGGCGGGTGCGGAACAAGTGCATTTAGTTTACTGTAAATTAAAAGACGTTTAGCGGGGCTTACTATTTTGAATAAATTCCACAAAGTTAGAGCATCGATTTTAGTAGCTAACGAAGCAATTCTTTCCACGTGCATTTCACTTTTCGTGTTCAAAAAATCTCTCACTGCGTTAATGAAATCTAGATTGGAATTTTTATGGTATGGAACGCTTAAACCGAATGCAGCATCGAAATCAACAAAATAATTTGAAGCTGCTACAATTTCCTTCTCTTTATTCTTAACGATAATCCATCCGTTATAAACAAATATTTGACCGCTTTTATCGGCATAAACATCGACATTGTAAATAGCACCCAAATAATAATTTGAAATTATTGAAGCTGGAATTTGTAATGTAAAAAATTCTTCAGCGCTGGAGCAATCGACTTTAATTTTACCTTCAATTATTTCAGCAGAGTTTTTTTTATCAAGCCGTTTAATTTCGGTTTGCTCTTCAACAGTGATACTGGCAACGCTTGGTATTATAACTTGTGCGGTAGAGTTTTCTTTAGTCTTCAAAATCTCATCAATAGAAAAAGCAGAAATACCGGATAATATTTCCCCTTCAATGGTTACAGTTCCGCTTTGCAGACTAACTTCCCAATCTTCTAAACCGCTTGTAATAATAACGTAAGCTGCAATTCCGATTGTAATAATTGTAAGAATCCAGCCAAGTTTCTTTTTAAACGCAGGTGTAATAGACGGGACTTCTATCCCTATTTCTTTTTTTACTTTTAATTCTTCAAGTTTTGGTTTAACCGGTTTTGTTTTTTCTTCATATTCCTCCTTATTATCTTCTACTGCC
>CBDUAV010000074.1:0-15530 GCA_965365225.1 uncultured Ignavibacteria bacterium
GTGATCTTACCAATCAGTATATCACCTTCATTAACTTCAGCACCTTCTCTAACTATACCGTATTCATCAAGATTTCTGACTGCTTCTTCACTTACATTAGGAATTTCCCTAGTGAGTTCTTCTTCACCTCGTTTTGTTTCTCTAACCTGTAATTCAAATTCTTCAATATGAATTGAAGTAAATTCATCATCTTTAACCAATCTTTCACTTACAATAATTGCATCCTCAAAGTTGTAACCACGCCAGGGCATAAATGCTACCAGTACGTTTCTTCCAAGAGCAAGCTCACCTTTATCGGTCGCCTGTCCATCTGCAAGAACATCGCCTTTATTAATTTTTTGTCCTTCGTAAACAACAGGTTTTTGATTGATACATGTTTCTTGATTCGTTCCAGTGAATTTTAAAAGGTTGTATGAAATTCTTCTAATATCATTAAAGGATGTTATTGCTTCAATACTGTTTGGATTAATGTCATACTTCACAGATATTCTATTAGAATCTACGTACTCAACTACACCGCTGTTTTCAGCAATTAGTATCGCACGGGAATCAAGTGCAACTTTTCCTTCCATACCTGTACCAACAAGCGGTGCTTTCGGTACAAGAAGCGGAACAGCCTGGCGCTGCATATTAGAGCCCATAAGTGCTCTGTTTGCATCGTCGTGTTCTAAAAAAGGGATTAACGCTGCAGCAGGACTAACAAGCTGCGAAGGTGCAACATCCATATATTCAATTTGTTCTGGGGGAACAATTGGAAACTCACCTTTGAATCTCGATTTTACTCGTTCCCTAACAAATTTTGATTGTTCATCCAGCAAAGCATTTGCTTGGGCAATCGTTACAACATCTTCCTGCTCGGCACTTAAAAACTGTACATCTTTTGTTACTTTTCCTTTATGTACTTTTCTGTAAGGAGTTTCCAAAAATCCATAACGATTTACTCTTGCATAAATCGTTAAAGAAGATATCAAACCAATATTTGGACCTTCCGGAGTTTCAATCGGGCAGAGTCTGCCGTAATGTGTGTAGTGAACATCACGAACTTCAAAACCTGCTCTTTCGCGTGTAAGACCACCAGGGCCTAATGCAGACATTCTTCTCTTATGAGTTAACTCAGCGAGCGGATTTGTCTGATCCATAAATTGCGATAATTGGTTTGTTCCAAAGAATGCATTTATTACGCTGCTGATAGTTCTTGCATTAACCAGATCCTGCGGCGTAAAGTTTTCAGTGTCTCGCATGTTCATTCGTTCTTTAATGGTTCTTGCCATACGAGCCATACCAACGTTAAACTGCTGGCTTAATTGCTCACCAACTGTTCTTACTCTTCTATTACCTAAATGATCTATATCATCAACTGATTCGTTACCATTCTTAAGATTAATTATATACTTCATTATTTCAATAATGTCTTCAATTTTGAGTACCGTATTGGTCTCAGGAATATCAAGATTAAGCTTATCATTCATTCTATGTCGACCAACATCGCCAAGATCATATCTTTTATCGTTAAAGAAAAGCTTTTCAATTAATGCTTCAGCAGTCTCCACATCAGGTGCTTCGCCTGAACGCAACTGGCGGTAAATTGCAAACAAAGCTTCTTCTTTAGATTGCGAAGTGTCTTTTCTTAAAGTATTTACTATCAAATCCTGTTCTGCAGAAGTATCGCTTGTTAAAAATTTTATTCTTTCAACTTCTGCTTCATCCAATCTCTCAAGATCTTCTTCTGTTAAGGCACTCCCACGGTTTAAGAAAATTTCTCCTGAAGCCATATCAAAAACATCACTTGCTATGGTTCTTCCTAAATAATATTCCAGCTCTGCTTTATTTACATCAATTTCCTCGACAAGATTAAAAAGGTTTAAAATTTCGTCATCGGTTGCATAACCAAGTGCACGAAGAAGAGTTGTTGCAGGGAATTTTTTTCTCCTATCAATATAAACGAACATCACATGATTAATATCTGTTGCAAATTCTACCCATGAGCCTCGCAGCGGAATAATTCTGGCAGAATAAATTGGGGTTCCATTCGGATGTATTGTTTCTGCAAAAGCAACGCCGGGTGAGCGATGAAGTTGTGATACCACAACTCTTTCAGCACCATTTATAACAAATGTTCCCTTCTCTGTCATAAATGGAACGTTACCTAAATAAACTTCCTGTTCAACGCTGTTGACAAATTCTTCTGTATCCGGATCTTTGGCAGATAACCTTAACTTTGCTTTCAAAGGCGAAGCAAAAGTCAATCCTCTTTCCATACATTCTTCAACAGAAAATCTCGCCTTTTCAATATTGTACTCTATAAAATCGAGTCTGTAATTTTCCTTATTATCGAAAATTGGAAAATTATCTAAAAACACTTTTTGAAGACCTTTAATAACCCTGTTTTCGGGCAGGACTTTCATCTGGATAAAATCCTCAAAAGTTTCGTTTTGAATATTCAGCAAGTCGGGTACATCCAGCACTGGCACAATACTACCAAAAGATATTCTTTGGTTATCCAATTGTTCTACTCCTATTTATTGAAGTTTTTCATTTCTTAATTAGCCCTTGGGCAGTACATATAAAATGCAAAAAGCGATAAGGAAGTATTTTGCTTATCACTATTCACATATAAATATTTTTATACTGTACAGGAATTATTATTTAAGTGTTACAGTTGCGCCCGCATCTTCGAACTCTTTTTTCAGTTTTTCAGCTTCTTCTTTTGGAATAGCTTCCTTAACTGTATTCGGCGCATTATCAACTAAATCTTTAGCCTCTTTAAGACCTAGCCCTGTGTGTGCTCTTACAACTTTAATTACGTTTATCTTCTTCTCGCCTACAGCCTGCAGTACAACATCGAATTCTGTCTTCTCTTCTACCGCAGCAGCCTCGCCACCACCAGGGACCATTCCGCCAGGCATCATCATAGGTGCAGCCGCAGTTACGCCAAATTCTTCTTCCAAAGCTTTCTTTAATTCGGCTGCTTCAAGAAGTGACATACCTTTTATTATATCTAATGCTTGAGTTACTTTCTCTGACATTTTTTATTTCTCCTAATTTTAATTATCTAATGCGATTGAGCTGTTTCTCTTTGCGAAATCTGGTCAATTACATTTGCCAGATCTCTTATTACAGCGTTAATAGCCCCAACAATTCCCGACACCGGTGAATCTAAAGAGCCCATAATGCCTGCAATTAATTCGTTTTTAGAAGGCAGTGTTGCCAGCGTTTTTAACTGATTGCCCTCATAATACTCCCCTTCAACGTAGCAGGCTTTTAAAGAGAGCTTATCTTTATCAACAAAATATTTGTTGATAATTTTTGCAGGAGCGATGGGATTTGTTGTTGTAAATGCAAATCCGGTCATTCCTGTTAAATGATCTGCTAGTTTTTCAAATTTTCCTGATTCATCGAGTGCTAGCTTGAAAAGGTTATTTTTAAAAACCTTATAACGAACACCTTCCTGCCGGAACTGGTTTCGAAGATCACTAATATCTTCTACATTAATTCCGCTGTAATCAGTTAGATAAACTGCAGTTGAACCATCCAGAAGCTCTTTTACTTCTGAAATGACATCAGCTTTTTCGTCTTTGTTCATTTTTCTCCTGTTACAAGTTTCTGTTCTTCGTGTCGGTTTAGAAGCGTTTTTTTAGTGCGTAATTTCTTATTCACCCTAACGGGTAGGAATTTCGTCTTTTGATATTTTTACTCCCGGTCCCATTGTGCTTGAAAGGAAAAGGCTTTTAACATACTGTCCCTTTGCCGATGCCGGTTTCATTTTAATTATTGTATTTATAAAAGTCCTAACATTTTCAACAAGCTTATCATTTTCAAAATTCATTTTGCCTAACGAAGTATGAACGATTCCAGTTTTATCAACCCGGAAATCAATTTTACCTGCTTTAACTTCATTAACTGCCTGCGCAACGTCCGGAGTAACCGTTCCACTTTTTGGATTTGGCATCAATCCTTTTGGTCCTAAGATTTTACCAAGTTTACCTAACTCACTCATTGTATCGGGAGATGCAACGATTACATCCATATCATTCCAACCTTCTTTAATTTTTTCAAGATATTCTTCAAAACCAGCATAATCTGCGCCCGCATCTAAAGCTTCCTGTGCTTTATTGCCTTTTGCGATAACAAGTACTTTTACTTCCTTACCTGTTCCATTTGGCAGTGAAACTGTACCACGAAGCATTTGATCTGCATGTCTTGGATCAACACCCAATCTAATTGCACAGTCTAACGATTCATTAAATTTTACTTTTGAATTATCTTTTAAAATTTTTACTGCATCTTCTAAAGAATATTCTTTTGCAGCATCAATATTTTTATTAATCTCTTTTCCTCTTTTAGAATTTTTCATCAGTTTACCAATAGCTTTTAAGTTTTAATAATTTAACCGATTAATCTTCAACCGTAATGCCCATACTTCTGGCAGTACCTGCAATCATTGCAATTGCATGATCTACATCAAAAGCATTCAGGTCTTTCATTTTTATTTCTGCAATTTCTTTTAGCTGTGCTCTTGTAACCTTTGCAATTTTTGTACGGTTAGATTCCGGAGATCCTTTTTCAACCTTAACAGCTTTTTTTAGAAGAACAGCTGCAGGTGGTGTTTTTGTAATAAATGTAAATGATTTATCACTATAAACTGTTATTACAACCGGGATTATCATCCCATCTTTATCACCGGTTTTGGCGTTAAACTGCTTACAAAACTCCATAATATTAACACCTTTTTGTCCTAAAGCTGGACCAACCGGCGGAGAGGGATTTGCCTTTCCGGCAGGTATTTGAAGTTTTATAAATCCATCTATCTTTTTAGCCATAAAATTATTTCCTGATTAAAAAATTATTTTTCTAATTCTGCTTGAACAAAATCTATTTCAACTGGAGTTTTCCTACCGAAAATTGAAACCATTACTTTCATCTTCATTTTCTCTTCATTCACTTCCTGAATAGTCCCGCTAAAATTATTGAAGGGACCATCAATTATTTTAACGAGATCACCATTTCTAAAAATCGTCTCCATTCTTTCAGTGCTCTCATTCTGGTTTATTCTTCCAACAATTCTTCTAACTTCATCAGGCTGCAATGGATTAGGTGCATTACCTGTTCCTAAAAATCCCATTACGGATTGAGTTCCTAGAATAAACTCTTTTACTTTGTTATCAAGCTCGGCTTGAACAAGTATGTAGCCAGGAAAAAAGTTTTTAGTCTTGCTTCGCTTTTTACCATCCTTTACTTCGAATACTTTTTCTGTAGGGACAAGTACTTCTTTTATCTTTGCCTGAAGATCTTCATCTTCTGCAATTTCGGCATCAAGAAGTTGCTTGACTTTACTTTCGTGTCCGGAAAATGTCCTGATAACATACCATTTCGCTTCAATCGTTTCGTTCAATTAAAATATTCCTTTTATTACCATATTAATTATCATATCGATTACATAAGTAAACCCGGCTAATATCAGGCAAGCAACAATTACAATTTTTGTTGATTCTACCAGCTCAGCCTTAGTAGGCCAGGTAACTTTTTTCATTTCTTTAACAACATCTTCAAAAAACTTAATTATTTTTTCTTTCATTTCGCCGTAAAAAAATTGATATAAAAATTCAGCACGTCAGGAGGGACTCGAACCCCCAGCCTGCGGTTTTGGAGACCGCTGCTCTAGCCAATTGAGCTACTGACGTATTATTTTGTCTCCTTAAAAACTACGTGCTTACGCACAACCGGATCGTACTTTTTGTATTCTACTCTGCTTGGATGTGTTCTTTTATTCTTAGTGGTAGTATATCGGTATCCAGTACCTGCAGTACTTTCCAGTGTAATTATTTGCCTTATTTTTGCTTTAGCCATTTCAAAACTCCTTTTACAAAATTACATTTTAGAGCTGACGACCGGGATTGAACCGGTGACCTCATCCTTACCAAGGATGTGCTCTACCAACTGAGCTACGTCAGCAGCCTTTTGAGCGGGAGACGGGACTCGAACCCGCGACCAACAGCTTGGAAGGCTGTGACTCTAGCCAACTGAGTTACTCCCGCGGACTACAAAATTCAATTTATAAAGAACTATTGTCATGCAGTTTTTAAGCTGCTCTTAAAATTTCAGCAATTAATCATCACAACAATTGAAGTAATGATTAATTTAAGTTTTCAAAAAAAGATTTTCAAAAGTTTAGAATAGAAATCGACTTTAAAATCACTTCACTTAAACAAATACTACCAAGCTTTAACACAAAAAAATAAGGGAAGAATAAACAATTAAAATTTTTCCCTTATCCGAAAAAACTACAGTAAGTCCGTGGGCGGCGAGGGATTCGAACCCCCAAAGGCATTCGCCAACGGATTTACAGTCCGCCCCGGCTCTCCAACTCCGGCGTCCGCCCTAAAAATTAAAATGCGAGCTATAAATATATTTCGAAACTAAGTAAATTCCAAATTTTCGGCGATAATAGGAAAATCGTGCGAATCTCTTTTTAGTGGCGCCAGAGCTCCCTATCCAGGCTCCGGTATTGAATGGCTTCACTAATGTGCTGAGGTTGGATATTTTCTAAGTTTTCAAGGTCTGCAATTGTTCGGCTAACCTTCAAAATCCTGTCATAAGCCCTTGCAGAAAGACCCAGCTTGGTCATCGCCATCTTTAAAAGTTCCTCCCCAGCAGAATCGAGCTTACAGTATTTACGGATTTCTTTTGAACCCATGTCTCCATTTGTATAAATATGATCAAGCTCCGTAAATCTTTTTAATTGAATTTCACGTGCACTTATAACTCTTTCTCTTATTTTTTTTGATTTTTCACCTGTTACTTCTGCAGATAGTTCTTTGTACTTAACTGCCGGAACTTCAATATGAATATCAATTCTATCTAAAAGTGGACCCGAAATTTTTGACATATATTTCTGAATTAAAGGTGGACTGCAAGTGCACTCTTTATTCGGATCTGTAAAATAGCCACAAGGACAGGGATTCATGGCAGCTGCTAACATAAAATTTGCAGGAAATTCAAGCGAAAGTTTTGAACGGCTAACAGTAACTTTTGAATCTTCAAGCGGCTGTCGTAAAACTTCAAGTACATTTTTTTTAAACTCGGGCAACTCATCCAAAAATAGAACCCCGAAATGTGCAAAGGAAACTTCACCCGGGCGGGGAAATGATCCACCGCCAACTAACGCAGCATCCGAAACTGTGTGGTGCGGACTTCTAAATGGTCTTTCTGTAACCAATGCAGTGTCTCGTGGTAAAATTCCTGCAATGGAATGAATTTTTGTTGTTTCCAAAGCTTCTTCGAAAGTCATTGGTGGCAAAATTGAAGGGAACCTTTTTGCAAGCATCGTTTTACCGGATCCTGGCGGTCCGATCATAATTATATTATGTGCACCTGCCGCGGCAACTTCCAAAGCACGCTTTACATTCTCTTGTCCTTTAACATCTAAAAAATCGAGATGATATTGATTTATTTTTGAAAAGATTTCATTCTTATCTGATTTAATACTCTTGATTTTAAGTTCGTTTTTAAGAAAACTAACTACATCTTTTAAGTTTTCAATTCCAAACACATTAATACCTTCAACAATTGAAGCTTCAATTGATGATTCTGTGGGAAGAATGATTCTTTTAATACCCTTTTTACGGGCTTCAACTGTAATGGGCAATGCTCCTTTTATTGGTCGAAGCTTACCATCTAACGATAGCTCGCCTAAAAGAACTGAGTCCAAGAGATCATGTTCATTAATTTTCTCAATTGCGGATAAAAGTCCGATTGCAATCGGTAAATCAAAAGCACTGCCTTCTTTCTTTATATCGGCAGGTGCAAGATTAACAGTAATTTTTTTTAAAGGAAAATCGAATCCACTGTTTTTGATTGCCGCATTAACTCTTTCACGGCTTTCTTTTATTGCGCTGTCAGGCAAACCAACAATTGTGAATCCGGGTATTTGTCTTTCTACGTTAGTTTCAACCTCGACTAAGTAGGCATCAATACCGTATGTTGCACTGGAAAGTACTTTGGAGAGCATTTATTAAATCAGTTAACAATTAAAAACGATTATCGTTAAAATTTATTTTGCCAGAATCATTTTTCTGGTTTGAGTAGACTGTGATGAAACAACTTGAAATAAATAAATTCCCGACGGCAAATCACTTCCATCAAATTCAAAATTATATTTTCCTCTTGAGAGGAAACCCTTATGTAACAAAGCAACTTCTTTGCCAGCAAGATTATAAACAACAACATCAACATCACTGTCCTGCACAAGTTCAAACTCAATTTGAGTTTTCGGATTAAATGGATTTGGATAATTCTGCTCCAGAATTATGTCTTTGATAACACCCTGCCCCACTTTAACAACATCCGAAAAAACTTCGGTTTTGTCCAAATTTATCTGTTTTACTCTAAAATAAACTATTTCCGGTTGATTAGTTTTTTCACTCAGCTGTGTATAAATTTTTTCTGAATTTCTGTCTGCATCTTGTTTTGCAATCTCTGTAAAATTATTATCACCAATCGCTCTTTCTAAAAGGTAATTAGAAACATTTGTGTAATCGCCACCTGTCCATTCAATTTCATAAAAATTATTCAACACTTTCAAATTTATTTCAGGTGCACGAGGAAATATTGGTGCGTCGGAGTTTGCAAGCTTTAGATTTGTGTAAAATATTTTTTCGGAATTTTTTAATGAGTTCAATTCTGAATTATTAAAGTCCAATTGAAATAAAAGTTTAGAACTATCTGAAGCAAAATCTTTAAAGTTTTTATTTTGCAAAATAGATTTAGCTGAACCGTAAAGGTCAAATAATCGAAATTGTTCAATATTTATTGATGAAACAATTGTAGTGTTAATAAACTCGAGTGAAAGATTATCGATATCTAAACTATACAAAAGCTTAACTTTAGAAAATTCTTCATCATTACAATAAAAGTTTATCAGCGGTTCTGTTGCTGAAAACGTGATATTAATATGATACCACGCATTTACTGAAATAAATCTAGGTTTTAGGTTCGCCTGCTCGTGATTACCGGAATTTGTGATGAGCATTTGATATTCGCTCAAATCTAGACTGAATTCTATATTGTTATTTTGCTCATCAATTAGCTTTAGAAAAGTATTACCAAAGGATCGATTCTTCACCCAGAAATCAATTACTAATTTTCCATCTAATTTATATTTTAACGGGATTTTCAAAGATGAACCTGGAGTCAATGATGCACTTTTTACTGCAATTTGATATTTTTCAAAAGTACTGATTGGGAACACATAGAGTTTATCATCAGCATCAGCAATATTTTTATCATAGTTTTCAAAATAGCCAATTACTTTACCATCCTTTTTAAATTCTCCGTACAACTTTAAATTGTTTTCTTGTATGCTTAGTGGTCCAAAATTAAGTACTATTTGAAAATATTTTTCTATTTTCGAAATATTATCGCTACTTAAATCGATTGAAATATTATAAGCGGAGGTTGAAAATTTATTAAGAAAAACTGAGCTTACTTGAAGCTTAGTTTTGCCTTCTTTTGTCCAGAGTTCGGCTCCATTCAAAAACAAATCCGTACCGGTTATTAAATAAATACTGAGTTGATCAGCATTTTCGAATGTCTTTGAAGTAGTTAGCATTACCTCAAATGGTTTTCCTTCCGGAATAAAATCAGGAATAGAGATTTTGAAATTATCCAGCTTTGAATTTGTAAAAACGGATATAGAGAGCCCTAAAAGGAGTAGTATTTGCAATAGTTTTGACATTTGGTAGGTAATAAAAGGAATTAATATGAATAGTTCAACTATTTATATTGTCTTAGGAACTTTATTCTGTCCTGTAGTTCGCTTGCGGGCACTAATAGTTTATCTTTACCAAATAACGCTTCCTCACGTTTAAAAAACGCTAATTCGTAATCTTTGCTCATTACTATAGCTTCTTCAGGGCAAACATCTTCACAAAAGCCACAAAAAATGCATCTAATCATATTAATTTCAAATTTTTCCGGATATCGCTCCTTTTCCAACTCTGTTTCTGCAGCTTGAACCTCAATTGCTAGAGCTGGGCAAACACGAGAGCATAATCCACAAGCCACACATCTTTCAACACCACTTTCTTCCTGCACAAGAACAGGTCTTCCACGGTATGAGCCTGGTGGTTCAAATTTCACTTCCGGGTATTCCATAGTAAATTTAGGTCTGAACATACTGCGCAGAGTTAAAGACAACCCTTTAATTATCTCAGGAATGTATATTCTTTCCCAAAAGCTTAAGTCTTTTGTTCTTCTTTTATTAGTTTTTTTCTGCACTTCATTCATAAATTCTGAAAATATTAATTATTTGCTAAAGAGCAAATTAAAACATCATTAATTAAAAATCATTATTAAAATTGCAACCCAAACAATGTTTAGCAGCGAAAGCGGAAACATTACTTTCCAGCCTATGTTCATTAGTTGATCGTATCTGAAACGTGGTAAACTCCACCTAATCCATAGGAAAAAGAATAGCAAGGCAATTAGCTTAAAGATAAACGCTCCAACTTGAAGAAGAGTTTCAACCAAAGCTGGAAGCCCCAATTTATCTATATATGGAATCTGCCATCCGCCAAGATACAGCGTTACTATTAATCCTGCTGCAACAATCATATTTGCGTATTCTGCTAAGAAGAAACCTGCAAATTTCATGCTGCTGTATTCAGTGTGAAAACCTCCAACGAGCTCAGGCTCAGCTTCAGGTAGATCGAATGGAAGTCGATTTGTTTCCGCAAAAGCTGAGACTAGAAATGTTATGAATCCAATCGGCTGCACAATTGCATTCCACATCCATCCAGATTGTGATTCTACAATTGCAATCGGTCTGAGTGATTCTGCAAATAGCAAAACTCCGCCGATAGAAAAACCCATTGAAATTTCATAAGATATCATTTGAGCGGCAGATCGTATACCTCCAAGCAGTGAATATTTACTTCCGGAAGACCATCCAGCAAAAGTTATTGCATATACTCCGAGTGAAGTAAGCGCAAGCACAAAAAGAATTCCAACATTAACATCCGCAACAACAAGCGGAATGTTGTAATTAAAAATCTGCAACTCAGGTCCGAATGGAATAACTGCATAAGTACTGAAGGCAACAAAAAGAGCAATCATTGGAGCTAAAGCATGTAGTTTTTTATTAGCTTTTTCAGGAACAATATCTTCCTTAAGAAGAAGTTTAAATACATCTGCAAATGGTTGCAGTACTCCCTGCCATCCAACGCGATTTGGTCCCAATCTATTTTGAATCCATGCACTTACTCTTCTCTCAAAATAAACAAGGTACGAAACCGTAAGAAGCATTAAGCTTAAAATGATTACAATTTTTATTAATGTAAAAGCTACAATTTCTAAAATGGTCATTTTCTTTTAGCCTGCATTTACAGTTTTATTTTTTTCGACTTTAATTTTCACACCAGTTTCGCCAATATCATCATAGTCCAATCCTTTAAATTCATCAATGGAAGAAGCAATATCATTAAAAACTTCTTCTGCCATTGAGTATTTTACTTTATAACCTAAAGCTTTGGAAAGCGAAACTAAAATTTTCCAGGTTGGTCTTGCTTCAATTTTTTTGCCTGCAGCCCAGGTATCGAATTTTGTCCCGAATTTATCCAGCCTGCTCATATTCATTCCATCTAACGCTCTATCCAGTTCGGAAGTAGCAACTGCAGGACGAATCCTCTGAAGAATTCCAAATCCGTTTAAGTAAGTTCCGTTCTTCTCAGTAAAAGTTGATGCCGGAAAAACTATATCTGCATAATTTGAACTTGAATTAAAATTGGAAGAATGCACAATAAGTAAATCAAGCTTAGCAATTGAACTTTCCAGTTCAGGATATTTTTGAACAATATCATCTTCAATTAAGTACAATGCTTTAATTTTATGCTCTATAATTCCTTTTAAGATTCCATTAATATCTAAACCCGCCTGCGATGGAACAACACCTGTTAGTAACGCACCGTTTGTGTTGGGCGTTATATCTTCAGTTCGTAAAATATCATCTGCAAAATCAGGATTAGTGTGTCTTATAAAATCAAGATTACCTGTACTCAAAACACTTTTTGCAAACTTTGCTGTTAAAAAGTTATCTTCACAAGTGGCAAACGGAGAACCAATTACTGCTATTTGATCCTTCGGAAAAGTTTTTAAACGCGAGACTGCTTCTGAAAATGCTTCATCCCATCCTACTTCAATTAATTTTGCATCTTTTCGAATTTGGGGATAGTGAATTCGATTTTCAGCATTTACAAACTTGAATGTGTTTAATCTTCCGTGATCGCACATCCAATAGCTGTTAACCTGTGCGTTGTATCGCGGTGTTAATCTTAAAATTTCGTTGTTGCGAACCCAAATTTCTATGTTGCATCCCCTTGAACATCCAATGCAAATTGAATTATTTGATGACATATCCCAAACGCGTGCTTTGAATCTGAAATCGGTGCTAGTTAATGCTCCAACGGGGCAGATATCGATCGTGTTCATTGAATACGGATTATCCATTTCCTGCCCGGGATATGTTCTTATTGTTACATGATCGCCACGCTGAACAAAAGTTAATTCTGGATCTTTAGCAATTTCATCACAAAAGCGAATGCAGCGTGAACAAGAAATACATCGCTCACCATCGAACATCACATTTGGACCAAGCTTTATTCTTTTATCTTTGTGAACTTTTTCTTCTACAAACCTGCTTTCGCCAACACTGTAGTTGTAAGCATATTCCTGCAGCTTGCACTCACCTGCTTCATCACAGATGGGGCAATCCAGCGGATGATTGATTAAAAGAAATTCCATCACTGCATTTTGTGCAGCAATTACTTTTGCTGAATTAGTGTGAACAATCATTCCTTCCGATGCAATTGTAGAACATGCAATAACGAGTTTTGGCATTTGTTCAACTTCAACTAAACAAATTCTGCAGTTACCCGAAACAGAAAGTTCCGGATGCCAGCAAAAATGTGGGATTTCTATTCCGTTATCTTTGGCAGCTTCAATTATTGTCTGCCCCTGCTTGAATTCTAATTTTTTACCATCTATTATAATATTAGGCATAAGCAATTATTTTTCTTCAACTTTAACTGATTTTAAAATAACTTTTATTAATTGTGATTCATCTAAAGTTTCGTTAGCAACTTTAAGTAAATCATCTGTATTGATACTGTCTATTTTCTTTAAGTACTCTTCAATTGATACAATTCTATTATAGTACAACATCGAGTTTGCCATTCTCATCATTCTGTTTGTCGTATTCTCAAGATTAAGAAGCAATCCACCTTTTAAATACTCCTTAACTTTTTTTAGCTCTCTATCGGATATACGTTTTTCTTTTAATTTTCTGAACTCTCTAAAAATAATATCTATTACTTTATCGTACTTATTTATATTTGTTGAAAAATAAACACCAAATGCTGACGCATCAAAGTAAGAATTTAAGAATGAATTTATTTGATAAGTGATTCCAAGTTTTTCTCTAACTGCTAAAAATAATCGTGAGCTACTGCCTTCACCTAAAAGTGCAGAAAGGAAACGTACTAAAATTCGTTTTTTATCTTTATACCCTGGCGCTGTTCTTCCAATTATGGTATGAACCTGCTGTATTTCTTTTTCAAATACTAAATCAGCAGCTTTTTTCTTCCTGAAGTGATCCCTGCTTTTGTTAAACCTGGTTTTATTTTGCGAGATGTATTTTTCGGTTAACTTAATTAGTTCATCGTGTTTTACAGATCCAGAAGCAACAATTAAAAGATTTTTTGTTTTGTAGTTTGTGTTGTGATATTTAAAAAGAGTATCAGCTGTAAAATTTTTTATGTTTCCTTCTCTCCCAATTACAGGAAGGCTAAGTGAATTACCGCTAAATATTATTTCCTCAAACTTATCATAAATTAATTCTTCCGGACTATCGTCGAGATCTTTAAGCTCATCAATAACAACACCGGCTTCTTTTTTAATATGGCTTTCACGGAAGAGCGGGTTTTGAATCATATCAGAAATAACATTAAAAGTTTTACCGATGTTATTCGATAATCCCTTTGAATAAAAACATGTATGCTCTTTAGATGTAAATGCATTAATATATCCACCAAAAGATTCAATTTCTTCAGCAATCATTTTTGCGGTTCTTCTTTTTGTTCCTTTGAAAACCATATGTTCAATAAAATGAGAGATACCGTTGTTGCGGGCGTTCTCATCCCTTGCACCAACGTTAAACCAAAACCCGATGCTGAAAGATTTTACGTAAGGGATATATTCTGAAACGATTCTCGTTCCGTTTGGAAGAGTTGTAAAGTAGTATTTATCCAATTTTTAATGTCTATAATATATCAGTATTTGAAGTGCAAATATAAGAACAAGCTTGCACTATGAGAAACTAAGTAAATATTTTGCTTTGGAATTGTTTTTTGTTAAAAGATGCTCCGTTTTATGTAACTTTTTAATCGCTAATTTGCATCAACTTTTCAGGAAATTTTTCTAGATATTTTTGATGGAAATTTCCAATAGCTTTGTAAGCGTTTTCAAGAATTTCTTCGTTTGGAAGAAAAACAACTCTAAAATGATTTGACCCAGGAACCTGTCCAAAACCGCTTCCGGGCACAACAACAACACCCGTTTCTTTTATCAGCTCTGCAACAAAATGTGCATCCGATTGCACCTGATGCAACTGCGGGAAAGCATAAAACGCACCTTCAGGTTTAACGCAGGAAATTCCCGGGATATCGTTTAACATTTCTACTGTTATATCTCTTCGCTTAGCTAGCTTTTTATTTGATTCAATTAAATGTGATTGATCGCCTTCCAGTGATGGTTTAATTCCATACTGTTCAGGATGATTTGCAGAAAGCCGTGCACGCAAAATTTTATTTATTGCTTCAATATATTCCGATAAAATTTCCTGTCTGCCGCTAACAATTCCCCATCCAATTCTAAATCCGGGAACCATATAATTTTTAGACAACCCGCCAAACGTAACACACGAAACATCTTTATTTAAAGATGCAATGGATACATGTTCCTTTCCATCAAATAAAAGCTTATCATAAATTTCATCGGCAAAAATTACAAGATCATTTTCCAGAGCAAGATCAATTATTACCTTAAGATTGTCAATTGTGTAAAGAGAACCGGTCGGGTTATTTGGATTGATCAAAATGATAGCCCTTGTTTTATCATTCACTTTACTTTTAATATCATCAATATCCGGTAGCCAGTTGTTTTCTTCGTTTAAATAATAAGGATTTTCCATCATTGAGAGTTTACTGGCAATTGCTGTGTAAAGGGGGTATCCGGGAGTTGGTGTTAAAACATTTTCACAATCGTTCACTAGTGCAGTTAAGCAAATATCAATTGCTTCGCTTGCTCCGGTTGTTACAAAAATATCATGCACATTTTTAATTCCTTTACTCTCTGCTTCCCTTTCAATTGAATCTCGTGCTTCCTGAATTCCGGAAGATGGGGCATAGCCATTAAAATTTTTAATCATTGCATCGTAAGTTGATTTAACAAGATGTTCCGGCGGCTGGAAATCGAAAAGA
>CBDUAV010000075.1:0-15412 GCA_965365225.1 uncultured Ignavibacteria bacterium
GTCGGGGTGGGGGGATTCGAACCCCCGACCTCTTCGTCCCGAACGAAGCGCGCTAACCGGGCTGCGCTACACCCCGTAACCATTTTTTACATTTAAGGAAAAATTACTACACAAAAATGTGCATTTATTTGAAAAAAACAACTATACTAACAATTTCAATTGGAAAGAAATTTGTAGAGATTAAGCAATTCGGTTAAGCTATTTATTTGCTTATTAATTGCAAAAAATATTGTTTTTATACAATAATTGTAATATCTTAATTCAGTAAATTATATAAAGTTAATTTGCTCTTGTTCTAATGATTCTTAAAAACAAGATTAAAAATCTATTCTATAACAATATAGTGAGGGAAACCTTATGAAAAAATCACTTACTTTGTTTGCTGTTTTAACAGCATTAATTCTCTCAAGCAGTTCTCTAGCTCAAGTCGATCGTTATGTTGCTACTGATGCTTGGGGATTTGGATTCGGTTTTACTTATCCAATGTATGTTTCCATAAATGATGCTCAATTAAAATCAAGTGCATTTTACGGCGGCCATCTGTCAATTCAGAGAAATTTTTCAGAGCATCTTGCTTGGAGATTAAGAGGTGCCTATAACCATGTTACTGCTAAATATGATCCTGGTGTGCCAAATGGAAATGTGAGAATGGAAAACAATATGATTACCGGTGATCTTGATTTTATTTACTATTTCAATCCTTGCGATCCAATTGCAATGTTTCTTTTAGCTGGTGCGGGTGTAAATTACAATAAACCTGAAAATGCATCCCAAGTTGATTTGGATAATGAAAGTAACCTTGCAGCTCAGTTTAATATCGGTGCTGGTGTTGAAATTAGACTAAGTGAAGATTGGAGATTGCATGGTGAAGGTGTCTACCGCACAATGGGTAACAGCAAAATTGATGGAAGAGAAGGTACTTCTAACAGCTTCTTTGGTGGAACTGCAAATGATACATGGGTTAATGCGGATATAGGTCTTCTTTATTACTTTGGAAAAGGTGCACCTTCAAAATATTGCCAGCTTTACACAGGTATAGCCGAAGTTGATTATGGCAAAATTGAAGATATAGTCCGAAGATATCAAACTGTTCCTACAGAAGTTGATTATGATAGAATTTGTGAAATTGTTAAGAAATGTATGGGACCAACCAAGGTTGAGGACAAATGGGTTCTTGTTGGAGTTAATTTCGATTTCAACAAAGCTACACTTAGATCTGAATCATATCCAATACTTGACAATGCAGCTGCAATTCTATTATCTCACTCTGATGTTACTGTTGAAGTTCAGGGTCATACAGATCAGATTGGATCTGATAAATATAACGATGGACTTTCACAAAGAAGAGCTGATGCTGTTAAGAAATATCTCATCGCGAAGGGTGTAGATGCTGGCAGACTTACAACAGTTGGTAAAGGTAAGAGAGATCTATTATTCAAAGATATGGATCCAGTTAGCAGATTCTACAACAGAAGAGTCGAATTTCACGTTAAGTAAATAATATTTAGAGTTTTTTCTATAAAGGGATCTGTAATTAGATCCCTTTTTTTATGGCCACACCTTAATGAATTCTGATAAGCCACTTAGTTGACGAGTTATTTTTAAAAAACATTTGCAGCTTTAGATAATTTTTGTAATTTTCGTTGTACTTAAATAAAATTTATTAACCTTTAAATCTATCCGGAGAGATGGAAAAGGAAAACAAACAAATTAAAAATGAAACCTCCAAGGAAAATTTCCAAGGAGGATTTTTTTTATGAAGATTAAATCTAAAATTGCAGATAAAGAGGGCTTGGATAGAATACTTACAAGAATTTCTCATGAAATACTTGAAAAAAACAAAGGGTCAAAAAATTTGGTATTAATTGGAATGCGTACTCGTGGTGAATTTCTTGCCAAACGAATTCAACAAAAAATAAAAACAATTGATAATGGTGAAATACCTCTTGGCATCTTGGATGTTACTCTGTACAGAGATGATTTTCGAACTCGCATAAAGCAACCCGAAGTTTCAGTATCGGACATTACCTTCGATTTAAGCGATAAAAATGTTATACTTGCTGATGATGTCTTATATACAGGAAGAACAGTCCGATCAGCACTTAATGCAATAATGGATTTAGGCCGCCCGAGTTCAATTCAATTATTTATTCTAGTAGATAGAGGACATCGTGAACTTCCAATAAGAGCCGATTACGTTGGGAAAAACATTCCCACATCTCAGAATGAAGAAATTAAAGTCCGATTAGCTGAAATAGATGATGAAGATGCTATCTATCTTATTGAGACGGAGGGTAAGGAATAGTTTTTATGCCGCTATCGAGCAAACATTTACTAGGTTTACAGGGGGTTCCAAAAGAAGATATCCAATTAATTTTAGATACTGCACACACTTTTAGAGAAATATTAGACAGACCAATCAAAAAGGTACCAACTCTTCAGGGAAAAACAATTGTAAATCTTTTCTACGAAAGCTCTACACGAACTCGTATTTCATTTGAACTTGCAGAGAAAAGGTTATCCGCTGACGCAATTAATTTTTCAATTTCTGGTAGCAGTGTAAGTAAAGGTGAAACATTTAAAGACACAGTAAAAAATATAGAAGCAATGAAGATTGATATGGTTGTTGTCAGGCATTCGGCCGCAGGCACACCGGCTTATCTTACAAAAATTTGCGATGCAATTATTATAAATGCTGGCGATGGAACTCATGAGCATCCAACTCAAGCACTACTTGACATGTATTCAATAAGGCAGAGATTAGGAAAAATTGAAGGACTTAAAGTTTGTATCGTTGGAGATATTGCACACAGCCGTGTTGCTCTTTCAAATATTTTTGGATTGCAAACAATGGGAGCAAAAGTCTCAGTTTGCGGACCATCAACAATGATTCCAAAAAACTTAAAAGATTTAGGCGTAAATGTAATTTACGATATTGATGAAGCAATCCAGGAAAATGATGTTCTGAACGTTTTAAGAATTCAACTTGAGCGAAATGCCGGAGAATATTTCCCATCCATTCGTGAGTATGCAAAATATTTTGGTATTACAAAAGAAAGACTAGATAAAAATGGTAGAAATATTCTGATTCTGCATCCTGGTCCTATAAACAGGGGAGTAGAATTATCATCTGAAGTTGCAGATGGTACTAATCAAATTATACTTTACCAGGTTACAAATGGTGTTGCAATAAGAATGGCTGTACTTTATCTACTAGGAACAATTAATTAAATAGATTTTTTTATGAAAACAATTTTAAAAAATGTAAACCTAATTCATTCCGAAGAAAAAATTAATCTGCAAGGAACAAATATTCTATTAAGTGATGGTTCAATTGAAAAAATCGGAGAAATAAATTCTGCCGATATTTCAGATTCGCAGGAATTTGATTTTTCCGGCTGCTTGGTTGTTCCTGGATTTTTTGATATGCATGTTCATTTGCGTGAGCCCGGTAGAGAGGATGAAGAAACTGTAGTAACAGGTTGCAACAGTGCTGCCGGTGGTGGTTTTACGGGAGTTGCTTGTATGCCCAATACGGAACCGGCAATTGATACTGCTGAAGTTATAAATTTTATCAAAAAACAAGCTAAGGGTCATTTGGTAGATGTTTACACTGTAGCTGCTGCAACTGTTGGAAGAAAGGGTGAATCACTTTCTCCAATGGCAGAGTTAACAGAAGCCGGTGCTGTTGCTTTTTCAGATGATGGTGTAGCAATTAAAACTTCATCTGTTTTGAAAAGAGCGTTTGAATATGCTAATATGTACGGGCTGCCGATAATCGAACATTGTGAAGATGAATCATTGGCAAACGGTGCAATGAATGAAGGTTTAAATTCAACATTTTTAGGTTTGCCCCCATTGCCATCGGTTTCCGAAGACATAATTGTGATACGTGATATTCTAATGGCGGAATATACTGGAGGTAGAATTCATATCGCACACATAAGTACAAAAAACGCAGTTGAACTTGTGCGGGAAGCGAAGAAAAAAGGAATAAAAGTTACGGCTGAAGTTACACCGCATCATTTTACATTAACTGATGATGCGGTTAAAACGTATGACACAAATGCGAAAATGAGTCCGCCACTGAGAACCCAAAAAGATTTAGATGCAATAATTGAAGGTTTAATGGATGGAACAATTGATTGTATTGCCAGCGATCACGCTCCTCATTCCTCTGAAGAAAAAGAATCAGAATTTCAATTTGCACCGAACGGAATTGTGGGTCTTGAAACAGTGGTTGGATTAAGTCTCTCTGAACTTTTTCATAAAAAGAAATTAAGTATTGAAGAATTAATTTTAAAACTTTCCATCAATCCGAGAAAAATATTAAACCTTCCTGTTCCAAAATTTTCCACCGGTGAATCAGCAAACCTTACTATACTCGATTTAGATAAAATATGGACGGTTGATATCATGAATTTCAAAAGTAAATCAAAAAACTCACCTTTTGATAGAAGATTGCTCACCGGAGCTTCAGTTGCAGTTATTAATAATTGCAAAATGTTTTATGATAATCAGTGGTTTAATCTTTAGGCAATTGATTAAAAAATAAAGCCTCTTTGTACAATATACTATACGCTAATTCAAAAAATCCTTTCATTTTAATCAAAATTTTAAGCTTTTTATTGGCATTTACTTTGGAATCTCTAAAATGAA
This sequence comes from uncultured Ignavibacteria bacterium, assembly GCA_965365225.1. GTDB lineage: Bacteria > Bacteroidota > Ignavibacteria > Ignavibacteriales > Ignavibacteriaceae > IGN2. Next base: position 4,660 of record CBDUAV010000075.1, read on the forward strand.
TTTAATTTAATTTTAGAGGAATCCGTGATGAAAAAGCTTATCAAAATAACAATAGCCGCTTTACTTATATTTCTTATCCAGAACTGCGATGTTCATGAATCATATTACTATGAAGTAGATGTTACACCACCAAAACAACCTACAGGAATAAATGTATTTAATGGCGATAATAGGGTGGACCTATACTGGAACGAGAACAATGAATCCGATTTAGCCGGTTACAATATTTTTTACAGCGATTCTTACGATGGTAAATACTATTTAATCGGGTCCTCAGATTATGCTGAATTTATAGACTATGATGCTGTTAATGGTGAAACTTACTACTACGCTGTTACTGCTTATGATTTTAATGGGAACGAAAGTGATTTAAGCAGAGATGTAATTTATTCAACACCCAGACCCGAAGGTTATAATCAGGCTGTTTTTGATTATCGAAATTTTCCAAATAATTCAGGCTATGCGTTTTCTCTCTATTCAGTTGTAGCTTATGACAGCATTGATGTAGATTTCTTTTTTGAAAATTTCGAAGGTGATTTCTATCTTGATGTTTGGGACGATACTGACATTCAGGATATGGGACCGACAAATGATATTTATGATATTCCATTTGCGCCAACATCCGGCTGGTCTCCAACAAAAGATGCTCTTGCTTTTCCCGGACACACTTATGTGTTCTGGACTTGGGATAATCATTTTGCTAAGATCAGAATTTCATCTATTACAAATGAGCGCATGGTTTTTGATTGGGCATACCAGCTTGTTGAAGGCGAACCAATGTTAAAAAGATCCGGAAGTTCAACTGTTAGAAACCCTCTTTCCAAAAATTGGAGCAGGCAATAAAAAAATGATATCTAAAGTAGTTAATAGATTTATGCTTAAGTTTTAATTAAATTAGAAATTGTGATGTATAGATTCTATTTTTATTCGATTGTTGTAATTTGTTTATGCTTTTTTGTTTCTTCTATGTTTTCTCAAAATTTAAACTTGCAAAACAACTTTAACTCGGGAAATTCAGTTAAAGTTGAAATTATAGCATTAAACGAAATAGAAGAAGGAATAAAAAATGGAGATATTAATAAATTAACAGGCTACTTTGCATCGCAGCCATATATTAGTTTGTTGAGCGGAGTAAATGGCTATTACAGCTCCAACCAAACATATTATATTTTACAGGATTTTTTTCAGAATTTCAAAGTAGTTTCATTTAAATTTGATAATAAAAAATTTGAAGAAAACGTTGTATACGGAACAGGCGAATATTTTTATGAGAGAAAAGGAAAGCGCGAATCAGCTTATTTATACATTACACTTAATAAAATCGGAAATAAATGGACCATATTGCAAATCTCAATTAATTAATGAAAATTAAAATATCTAAATTTTTCAAAGGCGATAGAAAATATTTTACTATCGTCTTTTTTGTTTTAATCTCTGTTTTTTTTGTTGGGTCGATAACTCCTATCATAATCGAAAATAAAAAATCCAACTGGGAAGAATATCTTAAAGCTGAAATTAAAGAAATAGAAAATGCAACTATATATTATTTTAATAAAAAAGAAAAAGTATTATTAAGAAATAAAAATGATATTAAAGAAAAATTACGAAACACTTTATATGGATCAGCATATAATTATGGCGAATTAATTTCTTTGTTAAATGATAAAACGTACGAAGATTATTCGCTTGAAGTTATTGCTCCTAATGGGAAAATTATTGCATGGAATAAAAGCATTGCAATCAAGCAGGAAGATATTTTCCCTTTTGTTTATCCCATTGATGAAACTCATTTCTACAACAAAGGATTATTTACACATCTTACAGTAATTGATACTGTTAAAATACAAAATGATGTTTTTTATTTAATTATCAGCAAGCCAGTTGAAAAACACTATTCACTACAAAACCAGTATTATTTTGAACTAAGTTTAAAAACAGAACTCGCAGAAAAATTCAAAACACGTTTTGATATAATTTATAATCCCTACACGCATCCATCAAAAGACGGTAGAGTTTATTCTTTCAGTATGCTGAACAATAAGCAAAATAAAATTGGCACAGTAAGTTTCTTCAAGCCGCTGCTAAATGTCGAAATTTCAGAAATAAAAGATCAAACAAATAAAATTCAAATTTTGCTTCTGTTTGTTGCACTTTTGTTCCTCTCGTTAGGATTACGGAAAGAATTTTTAAATATAAAGCTTCTTTCAGTCAAGCTTTTAGTTGTTGTTGTTTATTGTTCAATCTTTCGCATCATACTTTTTTGGATCGGTTTCCCATCCAGATTTTTGGAAGGAGGATTAGTTGATCCTTCATACTTTTCATCTACTTTTGCTGGAGGATTGGTAAAAACACCTATCGAAGCTTTTATTACTAATATTTTCTTGATTATAATAGGGATTACAATTTACAGGTATGTGCTTAAATATTATTTTGATTTATCTAAAAACAGATTTCGATTAATTAAACTATTAATTACTCCATTCCTTGCACTTTTACTATTCTATACTCTAAGAGGACTTAGCGCTTCAATTAAAAGTATAATATTTGATTCTACGATAAGATATTTTAAAGAGCCGGATTTAATTCCAAATTTTCCATCTTTATTGATGAACCTTAATATCTTACTTGTTGGATTATCCTGTATTGTTTTAATAGTTGCACTTACTCTTCTAATTGGAAAATTTCTTGGGCTGCTTAACTCAAAACCAAAGTTGAGTTATTTTTTATTGTATTATTTAATTATTCAGGCTGCTTGTTTTGTTTTCTTTCAATTTCAAAATGAACCATTAATTACACCATTTATGTGTTTCATTTTTCTCTCTGTAATTTTTTCACTTCTTTATTTTCTTTTATACAAGCATCCGACTGTTTCTATCAGCTTGGTTTATTCTTCGCTTGTCGCTGCTGTCATAACTATCAGTATGCTTAATTATTTTAACCTGGAATTAGAACAAAGATCATTAAAAACAATTGCAAATGAAGTTAACAGATCGAATAAAGATTTAATTAATTTTCTTGTAGATGAAACATTAAGGAGCTCTATTAATAATGAAAGACTAGTTGGTTCTTTCTATAAGATTAACTCAAACTACGATGCTGAAGCTTTTATGGTTTGGAGTAGCAGCCCGCTGCAGCGTGAATCTCTAAACTCAATAGTAATTCTTTTAGATAGAAATTTTAAAACGTTAGGTAAATTTTCTGTGGGATATGATTACCAATTAGATTTTCGTGATTTATTCAGGGACAAAATTTCATCCCAGAAAAGCATAGAATTGGTTGAGCAAAAATCAGCTTTAGGCAGTGGATTTGTAGGAATTGTTCCAGTTTTAAAGAATAATGTAGTTACAGGTTATATAGCTGTTGCAGCAGAATTTAATATCGAAAATCTCGGCGCTACAAAATTTCCAAACTTTCTTGAATCTAATAAAGCGGCTCTCGGATCCGTTGTAAATTTAAACTTGGTCAAAGTATTTGAATTTATAAATGGCTCCGTTTCTAGATTACACGGAAATTTGTTCCCATCCAAAGAACAAAAGGAACAAATTTTTTCAGCACCTTTAACTCAATTTAATGATGGATGGATGTCTCTATCAATTTATGGTGAAAGTTATCTCACATATTTTCTTAAAACAACGCAAGACGGATTAACAAAGTACACTGTGGTGTCAATTAAAGAAAAAGAAATTGCCTGGAGCTTATATAACTTCTTTAAAATTTTTATTATCCATTCGCTATACATTTTATTGGCTACTTTTACTTTAATTTTATTTAGATTTATTAAAATACAGTACTCATTTAAAACCAAATTATTAATTGCATTTCTCTTAATTTCTATAATCCCAATTATTGCCCTAGCAGTTTATAATAGAGAAGTTGTGCACGAACGTTCGGCTGATGCAATCTTTAAAGAACTAAGCAAGCGATCAGATTATTTGGAAAACCATGTTAGAGCACAAATTTATAAGCATCCGGATAGAAATTTACTGCTTGCATTTGATAATGCGGGGAAAGAATTGGGAATTGCTTTTTCAGTTTTTGAAAACTCAAACCAGTTATACAGTTCAAAAGAAGAATACTACAATAGTGGATTAATGGAACAGAAGCTTAATCCTGATGCTCATTTTAATTTAAACTATTTGAGCTATCGCGATTTTCTTCTTAAAGAAAGAATAAATAATTATTATTATGATGCCTATTACAGAAAGATAGATTTTGGCGGAACGGCTTTAATTGTGGGTGTTAATGATGCATTGAATAAAATTGAGCTTAGTTATTCACCTCTGGAAGCGGATATATTCTTATTTGGAATTTATGCTTTTGCTCTTTTGGTTATAATTTTTGTGAGTACATTGTTTGCCAATCAGATCTCATCTCCAATAAGAAGACTAACTAAAGCTACTGAGGCTGTCGCCCAGGGAGATTTAAGTGTAAACCTTGATAATAAACAGCGCGGCGAATTAAAAGATTTGTTCGATGGTTTTAACCAAATGACTGCTGAGTTACAAAAAAACCAGGTTGAAATCGCAGAGCTCGAAAGAGAAAATGCATGGAAGGAAATGGCAAAACAAGTTGCACACGAAATTAAAAATCCTTTAACACCTATGAAACTTTCTATGCAACAATTGATTACTGCATTTAATGATAAAAAAGAAAATTTTGGAGAAACATTAAAAAAACTTTCTCAGGCTGTGTTAAATCAAATTGAAAATTTAAATTTAATAGCTTCAGAATTTTCATCTCTGGCAAAAATGCCCAGCCTGAATATTGAAAAATTTAATATGAATCCTGTTGTGATGGATACGATAAATCTATTCTCTGATGAAAAAGTAGAAATTGTATCTTTTGTACCAAAAGAACCAATTTTAATTGAAGGAGATAAATCGCAAATACGCCGAATGATAATTAATTTAGTTAGAAATTCAATTCAAGCTGATGCCTCGCGTATCGAAATTAATATTACAAAACAAAAAGGGAATGCTGTTTTAGAAATAAGCGATAATGGCTCAGGAATACCCTCAGAACTTCAACAAAAAATATTCGATATTAATTTTACAACTAAAGATAAAGGATTAGGATTAGGTCTTAAGCTTATAAAAAGGTTTCTTGAAAGTATTGAAGGGGAAATAAATCTGATTGAATCCTCCACGACCGGCACATCATTCAAAATACTTATCCCAATTAAAGATTAGTTAATTGCAGGATGTTCGAATTAACACCCCATCAAATTAATGCGCTAAACACTCAGAGTTCAATCTCATTAACTGCAAATGCTGGATCTGGAAAAACATTCGTACTCGCAAACAGGTATCTTAAAGTTATTCTCGATACTAACACATCCATTCACGAAATTGCCGCGATAACTTTTACTGAAAAAGCAGCTGGTGAGCTTTACGGCAGAATTGCACAAGAATTAAGTGATTTAAGCGAACACAAAAATCCACCTCAAATTCAAAAAAAAATAATAAAACTTCGCAAGCAGCTTGTGTCCGCAAACATTTCTACTATTCATTCTTTTTGTATGGATTTATTAAAAGAGTTCCCTGTCGAAGCATCACTTGATGCAAACTTTATTCCAATTGATCAGCGAATATCAAATGAATTAATAGAACTCAGTATAGAAAGAACAATTCGAAATAAAATTTCTTCTAAAGTTGAGATTGAAGATGTTAAGCTTTTAATACGACTTCTCGGCTCAAAAAGAGTGTTGGCGCACGAGATTGCTGAGTTAGTTCAAAATAGAAAAAATCTATTTCGGGTAAAGGAATTTTATGCTAATAAATCTCCAGAAGAAATTGCAATTGCTTTTTCAGATAAGTTTTATAGTGGTCTGAAAGAATTATTAACAGTTGAACTGCCAAACATTATTAATCACTTTAAAAAGATCAATGAAAAAGTTTTATCAACTAATAGCAAAAATGAGATTGCATTAAGTGTTCAATCTCTGATTAAAAAAGCTGCTAAAACTGGGATAAAAAGAGATGTGCTGAAGTATTTGGCGGGAATAAAAGATGAGGCATTCACTAGAAACATCAGTATTAAATCAAGAGGATATTTAAGTAATGATTTGCGTGATGATGTTGGTGATTCGATTTCACTTGTAGAAAGTTTTTTTAATGAATTTGTAAATTTAATTTTAATTGAAAACACTTTTAATGTTGAAATAGAACTTGCGAAGTATTCAAAAGCGATGTTAAATATTTCTTTGGATGTTATAGCAGAATATGATTATATAAAAAATCAAATGGGTTACCTGGATTTTGAAGACATTCTTCTAAAAACAAAAGAAATAATTAACATTGAAGATGTACGAAAAACCTTGAATAAAAAATATAAATACCTGCTTGTTGATGAATACCAGGACACAAATGAAATTCAATACGAAATATTTTTACCAATAGTAGATTATTTAAAAAGTGGAAACCTTTTTATAGTGGGAGATGAAAAACAGAGTATTTACCGCTTTAGAGATGCAGAACTGGAAGTTTTTGGAAAAACTGTAGATGATATAAAAAATGCGAGTGATGAAAATCTAATTTTAAGTCTCCCAGACAGTTTCAGAATGGCTCCCGCTATTTGTTTGTTTATAAATCATCTATTTAAAAAACTTTTTGATAATTCTCAGAAAATGTACGGAGAAGTTGCTCATTCGGATTTAGTCTGTGCAAGAGATAATCCCTTTGAAGGCAAAGTTGAATTTCTAAATTCAAACAACGATGGTGATTTGGCTGAAGCAGAGTTAGTTGCAAAAAGAATTATAAAATTAAAAACTGAATCGAGAGAAGAGATACCTGATTGGAGCAGCATAGCCGTTCTGGTTAGAAAGAGATCGGCGTTTAGTGAGCTGGAAAAAGCTTTTGTTAAATTTAAGATACCTTATACTGTGATTGGGGGAACAGGATTTTATCAGCAGCAAAGCACAAGCGATATTTATAATTATTTTGCTTTTTTATTTAACACTAGTGATGACGCTGCTTTAATTGGAATTTTGCGTTCACCTTTCTTTTTGGTTTCGGATGTAAAAATTTATCAGCTTTCAACATCCAGCGGCAATAGCTATTGGGAAAAATTAAAAAATGTATCACAAGCAGATAATTTTTGGAAACCACTTTATTTTACTATTGAGGAAAACCTTCGTCTTATAGAAAGGATAAGTATACCTTCTCTTTTACAAAAAATATTAAATGAATCCAATTTCATATCAACCATTGCTTCAAGAAGTAATGGCGAGCAGGAAATAAATAATATTAATAAGCTTATTTCAATCACAATAAAGTTTTTTAGCCAGGAGTTTAATTCACTTTACGATTATTTAAACTTTTTAAGAAATTCAATAGACAATTTTGCTGAAGAATCACAAGCCGGGGTTGAAGATAAAAACAATTGTATTAATATCATGACAATTCATCAAGCAAAAGGATTGCAATATTCTGCAGTTTTTCTATATCGCTGCAATGACACAATTCAATCAGGAAATGTTAAATCAAGATCATTTATAGTAGATAGAAATTTTGGATTGTTAACTAAAGTTCCGCAAAATAATAATTATTTTGGAAATTATTTCTCTGCTCCTGTTGTTGAATTGCATAACTTTTTTGAGAATAAAAAATCTGTAGCTGAACTTAAAAGACTTCTTTATGTTGGTATTTCAAGAGCAAAAAATTTTCTTTTTATTTCCACAAGTAGTATCAGGGATAAGAAAAATAAATTAAATTCATTTACAGATCTGTTGATGAGTGCTTTAGAAACGGATTTTAGCCAAAGTTATTTCAGTATTGATGGAAACTTAGATTTTTTAGTTAAAAGTCATAACGCTTTTACTGTAGTTAACCGTAAAATAAATGTTCAAATTCCGCAGTTAAAAGATGTAGAGCTTATCGATATAAAAGATGAAAAAGAGTTAAATAAAGAATTAGGTGATAACTTTTTAACTGATGCTTATAAGGATCATTCAAAAGGTGAGATTATATCAGCGACAAAATTTTCTGTCTTTAAAGACTGTCCGCTTAAATATAACTTATTCTATAATTTGAATTTAAATGCTATCACCAGCGATTATAATAAGTGGCTTAAATATTATATGCAAGATGATGGTTTTGAATTTAATCCAAATGAACAAAAAAAAATTATTTTTGAAGAAAATAATGTTGAAGCTCACATTAACTCAAACATAAAAGGCAGGATTATCCATAAAATATTGCAATCTAAAACCTCAACAGCTGAAGTTGAAAACGTTGTTAACAAGTTCTTCCAAAATGAAAAAATTTCAGTTGAAGATATAAATCAAACGAATAAAAAGTTAAAAGAAGATATAGTCAAATCAGTAATCACATTTTTAGAATCAAAAGAAAACAAGTTTTTAAATAGTTTTAAAAGCTTCAAAAATGAATTTGAAGTCTACTGTAAGCATGAAGGTTTTTATCTATTTGGAATTATTGATAAAGTGCTGTTTAAGGATAACAAAATCATTATAGTTGACTATAAAACTGACAACATTCTGGGATCTCAAATAAAGACCAGAGGGGAGAAATATTTATCGCAACTTAATTTCTATGCACTTATATTAAATAGAATTTATCCGCTTTTTTCTGAAGTTGAAGTTAGAATAATTTTTTTAAAATATCCCCACAAGCCATTTGTCAAAATGTTTACAAAAAAGGACGAAAATAAAATAAAATCAGCACTTAGTAACCTTATATTTTCAATAAGAAATAACAATTATTCAGTAAATTTAGATCATTGTTCTCAATGTATTTTCAGTACAAATTATAACAGGTGTATTGCATCTGTCCACAGTGCAAATACCGTAACTAATAACAAATAAATTAAAAGTGAATAAAAAAATAAAAATATTAAGAGATTTGCCGCTTGTTGAAAAGGAGCTTTCCTCGATACAATCAGGAGTTTTGGCTGTAACTTTACAAAAGGACAACTTTGCACAGTTTGCTACAAATTTTGTCTATCAAAATAAAAATATTTTTGTATTTATTAATAACGAAGAACTTTTACGTACAATTAAGTTCGAATCACCAGCCAAGTTTACGATTCTAAAAGAAAAAAACGCAACTAAAGAACTATTGCAAGAAAGTAATCCGTACTACAGATTGTTCTACATTGTAATTAGCGGACTTTTTAGAGAAGTTGAAGAAAAAAAAATAACCAACGATGTTATTCAAAGTTACATTCAAAAATATTCCGGCAAACTTATTTTGAGTAAAAAGGAAACAGCTTCACTTGGCAAATTATACTTTGTAGATTCTGAAGAACTTTTAGCTTTTGACGAGATTGGTTATTAATTACTTAAGTTATAAAATAGATCTCCTTATAATTATAAAACCAATTAGCCGTGGTGGAAACCTGTGGCTTTAAATTATATCTGGCTTGGCTTGCTATTACTTGGAGTTGGTTCTGCGCTAACATCCGATATAGTAAATAAAACCACTGATAAATACCGCAACAACACCCCTTTCGAACTGATTGTAATTACAGACAGAAATGTTGATGAAATTCCACCAAGCAAACAAAATGCTAATATTGTAGTTAATGCTTCCAGCTACAATAAATTCTACAAAGATAGCATAAAATCAGATATTTCTCTTCCAGCAACTTTTGTTTTGAACAAAGTTAAACTGTCAGGTGCACTAACCATTACAATAAATGATAGTTCGCCTGCACTGTGGAAGGAAATGGCTAAAGCTTCAGGAGATGAGAATGACTTAATTGGAGAGTTTCATTTAATCCAGAGAGTATCTGAAAAATCTTTCAATACCAAAATTATATTTGAAGAAATCTCATTTGTAAAAATGAAAGGTGTAACTGATGCTGCTCTAGATTATGCAGGCACCGCTGTAACAATAGCACTTGGGCTTATTGGAATTATGGCTTTGTGGCTTGGTGTAATGAAAGTTGCAGAAGAAGCAGGACTAATTAAAATAATTGCAAACTCGTTAAAACCAGTTACAAAAAGGTTGTTTCCCGAAATTCCTTCTGATCATCCTGCAATGAGTTCGATGATTATGAACATTTCTGCTAACATGCTTGGGCTTGGAAATGCAGCAACACCGTTTGGACTTAAGGCAATGGAGGAAATGGAAAAAATAAATCCAAATAAAGGTATTGCCACAAATTCTATGGTTACTTTTCTAGCAATTAACACCGCAGGTCTTACGCTAATTCCTGCTACTGCAATTGCCGTGCGTGCAGCATCCGGAAGTTCTAATCCTGCAATTATAATCGGAACTTCAATCTTTGGTGCATTTTGTGCAACTGTTGCAGGAGTTTCAGCAGCAAAAATATTTGAAAAATTTTATTTAGAATCCTGGAGCTTTGCTGCATGGTTTAAAAAGAACCTAAAAATATTTTTATCAATAATATTATTTATTTCAGCAGTACTTTTATTTTTTGTCACTGGTTTATTTAATCAAATCACTTCGTTTATTTCACCATCAGGTTTCAAAAGTTTTATTGAAGTTGTTTCTGCACTTGCTATTCCATTGTTGATAGTAATTTTTATTGGATACGGTGCAATTAAAAAAGTTAAAGTTTATGAAAGCTTTGTTGAAGGTGCAAAAGAAGGATTTACAATTGCAGTAAAAATAATTCCTTATTTAGTAGCAATGCTTGTTGCAATTGGAATATTCAGGGCAGGCGGCGCAATGGAATGGCTGATTTATATTCTTAATCCAATTACAAGTTTTATAGGCATGCCGGCAGATGCGCTGCCCCGACAATGGCCGAAGGCGCTCCTGCTCGACTC
>CBDUAV010000076.1:0-14891 GCA_965365225.1 uncultured Ignavibacteria bacterium
ACTTGTTGTGTTGAAGCATTTGATTGAAGATCGTATCCAGTTTTTCTGTCTGTAATGTTGTTCACATCCCAAACCAGACCATTAGAAGAGACTACCTTATCAAAAGAAATTGTTCCGGATGATTCAATAATTGGAATATTGGACAAATCCGGATTTTCTTCACCGGTAATTACAACATTTGGTTTTGTAATTTTTGTATAATCCTGAGCCTGAGAAACCCCAAACCCGCATAATAGTAGAATGACTACGAGTACAGTAAATTTTTGTAGCATGCTACGCTCCTATTTTGTTTAAGAATGATTAATTAGTTGTTTTTCTTTTTTGTCAGTGAAAAGCACTGTATTCTATTAAGGAATAAGCCCGAATTACCAAATTGTTAAATTTGTTAAAATCAAAATAACACAGGTAATTTTTTATGTCAAGCTTTATATTATTAATTATTTTCTGTTGAGAATTAAGTTATTTTGCCATAAATGTCAAGAGATTGAATTTTCCGCTAATTTTTCAGAATAACCGTATATAAGTCCGATATTCCGTCCATACCTATTATGGATTCTTTATTGGTATATCGATTGAGTAGTATCAATTTATAATGGCAAGTGGGTCATTTTGCTTAATTGTTCTGCTTAAAATTTAGTTGGCTATATTAAATATTTGCAATGGATAAGACTTTATTTACAAGAACAAGCATACTGGTTTTATCAATATGTTTGTAAATGATGAAATGCCGCTCGGCATAGTTAATTACCAATATTCCTTTTGGGGTCCCTGCTGAGACATCAGTTTTACCCACACCAGAGACGGTTCTGCCAATAAATTTGCTTGCATCAATTTCATCAAATAAGTCATCAGACACCTTAGCTTCACTTCGAACGACAAGTGCAGTGTAAATATAAATTTATTGGGGGGATTTTGGGAGAAATATTGGTAGAATAATTTAATTAAAACCCAACAGATTTTAAAATACTGATAGAGTTTTCATCAACAGAATCGGCTATTAAATTTTTTTGATAATTAATCTTTTAAAGTGCAGCGTTTAGTTTTTCAACTATAAGTTTTTTTGGAACAGCCCCAATTATTGTTTCTTTAACATTACCATCTTTAAAAACTAATAAAGTTGGTATGCTTCTTACGCCGTACTTAATTGAAGTTTGCTGATTTGAATCTACATCTAGTTTGCCAACTTTTACTTTACCATCATATTCTAAAGCCAACTCTTCAACAATGGGAGCAATTATTTTACATGGTCCGCACCAGACAGCCCAAAAATCAATAAGTACGGGTTTTTCGGATTGAAGAACTTCTGATTCAAAATTATCGTCTGTAATTTCCACTGGTTTCATTTTGTTTCCTTTTGTACTATTTGTTAAATGAATAAAGCATTAGTTTGATTTCCCCACAAAGCTTACGATATCTTCCCCTCCATCAGCGTGAATTAATCCACCGCTAATCCACTCACCACCATCTCTGCAAAGCAGCGATATTACTTTTGCAACATCTTCCGGAGTGGTTAATCTGCCATGCGGATTTTTCTGTTTGGCTATTTCAATCATAGATTCATTGCCTGGAATTTTTCTTAAAGCAGGAGTATCTGTAACTCCAGCCATAATTGCACTGACTGAAATACTCATGTGTCCGAGTTCTACTGAAAGTTGTCTTACGTGCGATTCCAGTGCAGCTTTAGCAGCAGACACGGCACCGTAAAATGGAATTGAGGTGTGTCCGCCAGAACTGGTCATCGCAAAAATTCTACCCTTATTTGCTAAAAGTTTGTTTAGATGGATTTCCTGAACCCAATAAACTAGCGAATGAGCCATAACATCCAATGTCATTTCCATTTGTGCGTGAGTAATAGTTTGTTCATCAGTTTTAGGAATGAAAAGTTTAAGTGTTCCAAAAGCTAAAGAATGCATAAGCACTTTAATGACAGGCTCTCCGTTTAACTTTTCTTTTAGCTCTTTAGCAATCTCAACACGTTTAAATTGATCAGCTGCATTAACGTTATAAAAAATTGCTTGTCTTTGCTGAGATTCAATATGATTAATTATCTTTTCTACATTGGGCATAGTTGATTGACGGTCTAAATGAACACCGATAATGTTATAGCCATCTTCCGCAAGTTTCATAGCAGTAGCACCTCCAAAACCGGAAGACGCACCTAAAATTAATGCCCAGTATTTTTTATTTTCTTCTTTATTCACACAAAATAAATTATTGAGTTAATAGCGGTTGTAATAATAATAAATAGGGATTATGGATACAAATATTTGTTTGTTTAAATCAGGTTCGAATGAATTTAAACTTACTTAATGGAAAGTAAAATTGATTCTTGGCCTAATAGCTCGCCTACTTTGTTAAATAGCGATTCCGAAAGTTCTACTCTTAAATCATTTAAAGAATATAAGCTGCCTTTAGTTCCATTTGAAGTTAATTGAAGATAAACGGGAACTTTTCCTTCATTTGCTTTTAAAACCGATTTTAATTTCGATAATATTTCAGGATTAACTTCATCCCGATTTACTATTAATTTAATGCTTTGTGATAATTCCTTCCTCGCTAATTCCAGCGGAAGTAATTTATTAACATGCATTTTAACCGTATCGCCGCTGCTTTCCAGATTACCAACAACAAAAACGGGTTCTTCTTCAATTACATATTTTCCAAATTCCGAATAAATTTTTGCAAACATTAAGCACTCACACGAGCCTGAAAAATCATCAATTGTAAAGAACACCATTTTATTTCCAGCTCTATCCACTTTTGTGCGCACTTCAGTTATAACCCCGATTGAGCGTACATTTTCAATTTCTTTAAGATTCTCAGTATCGCCGATCTTAAAATTTGCAAACGATTTATATTCAATATCGAATTTATGCAGCGGATGACCTGTTACATAAAACCCAACTACTTTTCTTTCTTTTGCCAATGTTTCTTTTTCACTCCACGGTTCTGCAGCAGGCAGCTTTGGCTCAGTTATTTTTATTTCCGCTGTACCGCCAAACAAACTTTCTTCTGAAACAAGTTTCGAGTTTTGACATTTGTGTCCTAAATCTAGTGCCGATTCTATTGCCTCGAAAAGTGAGGCACGATTTTTATTTGTACTGTCGAATGCACCAGCAGTTACTAATCCCTCCAATGACCGTTTGTTAACTGTTCGTGTGTCAACGTTCATGCAAAAATCAAATATATTCTTGAAATCCCTTCCCAATTTATTTCTGCATCTGATTATTTCTTCAACCGCACCTTTGCCAACATTTTTTATTGCCGATAGTCCAAATCTTATTTTGCCATCTTCAACATCAAAATTAACAGAAGGATTATTCACATCTGGCGGTAATATTTCTATTTTTAATTTTCTGCAGTCTTCTAAAAACTTTGTTACTTTGTCCGTATTCAAAAATTCATTTGTTAAGTTTGCTGCCAAAAACTCCGGTGTGTAATATGCTTTTAAAAATGCTGTTTGATATGCAATGTAACTGTAGGCAACTGCGTGGCTTTTATTAAAACCGTAATTAGCAAATTTATCAATCGCTTTAAAAATATCATCAGCAACTTTTTTACTTATATTATTTGCAAGAGCACCTTTAATAAATTTATTTTTTTGCTCCTTCATAGCTAGAAGATCTTTTTTACCCATCGCTCTGCGAAGAATATCTGCTTCTGCTAAACTCATACTGCCAATTTTATTTGCAATTTGTATAACCTGTTCCTGGTAAACAATTATGCCGTAAGTTTCTTTTAGAATTTCTTCTAAAACGGGATGAAGATATGTTACTTTTTTCTTCTGAAATTTTCTATCAATAAATTCATCAATAAACTCCATTGGTCCAGGTCGATAAAGTGCATTCATTGCTGCTAGATCACTTAAGCAAGTTGGTTTAAGCTTTTTAAGATATTCGCGCATCGGTGGAGATTCAAACTGGAAAATGCCGGTTGTTTGTCCTTTTGTAAAAAGCTGGAAGACCTTTTTATCATCGAATGGAATTTTATCAATGTCTATTTCAACACCGTAATTTTTCCTCACAAGCTTTAAGGTGTCGCGGATAATTGTAAGTGTTCGTAATCCAAGAAAATCCATTTTAAGCAAACCAACGTTTTCAATATCCTTCATATTATATTGAGTAACTATTTCTTCCTGAGAAACAGCAGTAGCCAACGGAACATATTCACTTACTGGTCCGGGAGTTATAACAACACCAGCTGCATGTTTCGATGCATTTCTGTTCATACCTTCCAAAACACGTGCATGTTTTATTAATTCCTGAATTTCTTCTTCTTTAGCATCTGTTACCCATTTAAGTTCAGGTACTTCTTCAAGTGCCTGATCTATTTTATATACTTTCCCAAATTTTGATGGAATGTATTTAGTAATATTATTTACGGTAGGAATTGGAATCTTCAGTACTCTTGCAACATCTCTTATTACCGCTTTAGACGATAAACGGTTGAAGGTTATAATCTGGCTGACACTGTTTTGCCCGTATTTTTCTTTTACATAATCAATTACCTCACCTCTTTGGTCATCAGCAAAATCAACATCAATATCGGGCATTGATTTTCTTGCAGGATTCAAAAACCGTTCAAAGAGTAAATTAAATTCTAAGGGATTTATATTTGTTATACCAAGTGCATATGCAACCAAGCTGCCTGCAACACTTCCTCTGCCCGGTCCAACAGGTATATTTTTCTTCTTTGCCGTATTAATAAAATCCTGCACAATGAGCAAGTAACCAGAAAAGCCCATTGTTTTAATTGCATCAAT
Source organism: uncultured Ignavibacteria bacterium (assembly GCA_965365225.1). Taxonomy (GTDB): domain Bacteria; phylum Bacteroidota; class Ignavibacteria; order Ignavibacteriales; family Ignavibacteriaceae; genus IGN2. Next base: position 4,763 of record CBDUAV010000076.1, read on the forward strand.
TTCAAAATTGAATCTGTCTTCAACTTCTTTTGTAATTTCCAAGTTTCTATCTTCGAGACCTTTTCGTGCAAGCAGCTCAAAATATTCATCTGTTGTATTTACAGGAGAGTCTTTGGGAATAGGAAACTGCGGGAAATGGTATTCACTAAAATCGAGATTCAATTCTATTTTAGAATCAATTTCTAAAGTGTTTCCAATCGCACCATCATAATTTTTAAACAACTCAGTCATTTCTTCGGCTGATTTAAAATAAACCTGATCGGTGCCGTATCTTAAATCATTGTAATCAGCACCCATCTTATCACCTAACAGCAATAGAATATTATGCGCAGTTGCGTGATCGGGTTCTATGTAGTGGCAATCGTTTGTGGCAACCAGTTTAATTCCCAGTTCCTTTGCAAGTTTTGGCATTGAATGAAGAACCGGTTTTTCAACCTCCATATTATGATCCTGGATTTCCAGGTAAAAATCATCTTCAAAAATTTCTTTATATATTTTTGCAACCTCTTTGGCTTTTTTGTAATCGCCACTAACCAAATGCGAAGCTACCACACCGCCGGCACAAGCAGAAGTGCAAATCAGTCCATTCCGGTATTTTTTAATCAATTCTAAATCAATTCTTGGGCGATAATAAAATCCTTCGGTGTGTCCAAGTGTGGTAAGTGTTCTAAGGTTTTTGTAGCCTTCAAAATTTTTAGCGAGCAGTATTAAATGATTATAATTTTTTCTCCGCCTGCCGTTTCCATTTGCCTGATAACTTTTTCTTTCAAATCTATCACCTTCTTTAACAACGTAAGCTTCCATTCCTAATATTGGTTTTACTCCTGCAGCAGTTGCTTTTTTGTAGAATTCGATAACACCGTACATAACACCGTGATCTGTTAACGCAACAGATTTCATCCCATGCTTTTTTGCAGCATTGATTAAACCATCAACAGTGCAGGCACCATCCTGCAAACTGTAATGGCTGTGGTTATGGAGATGAACAAATTCTGCCATTAAAATACAATTTTATAAAGTGAAAAAAAGACCCAGCAGAGGATTTGAAAATTTCTGATCCGAATAATAAATAATCATCAAACCAAAATGAAAAAGTACAATATTAAATTTAGTTATCTACCCGTATGTCCAAAACCGCCATCGCCCCTTTTTGTATTATTAAGTTCTTTAGATTCAATTGGAGTTGCTAGATATACTTTTGAAAGAACCATTTGGGCAATTCTATCACCAGGTTTAATTATAAAATTTTCTTTACTAAAATTGATTAAAATAATTTTCACTTCACCCCTGTAATCAGAATCAATAGTTCCGGGAGAATTCAAAATGCCAATTCCGTGTTTTACAGCAAGCCCGCTTCTCGGTCTAATTTGCAGTTCATATCCATTGGGAATTTCAACTGAAAAATTTGTAGATATTAATTCAATCGAACCGGGTTGAACAATAAACTGATCTTTTAAAGAAGCGCAAACATCCATTCCAGCGCTACCTTTAGTGGCGTATGCCGGAAGAGGAATGTGTGATAGCTTACTATCAATTCTTTTAAATTTTATTTTTATTTCGTTTTCCAGTTTTTACTTTTTCCTGCTTTCTAGAAGTTTTTTTCTTATTAAACTTATTTCAGCCCTATCAACTGCAATAAAATAAATAAATAACGCGTAACCGATTAGAATTAAAATTTTATAGTAGAATAATAAATTATCATTCAGATGCAAGTAGTAGAAAATTATTCCGACTAAAATAATAGCCAGGAATATTTTGCCAATCCTTTTTAGTTCATATTTAACTTTGTAAAATTTTTGTGTTACAACATAATATCCACCTGCCATAACTAAATAGCTGCCTAAAGTTGCAAAAGCTGCTCCCGTAATATTCAAAATGGGAATTAAAGTAAAGTTAGCAACTATATTTACAATTGCACCCGAACCCGCAATCAGAGGCACGTAAATACTTTTTTCTTCGATGTAAATTCCCGCAGAAAAAATAACGTACATTCCGTTAATTAAATATGCCAGAAGTATAATCGGCACAATATGCAAACCCGCCCAATATTTTGATCCAATTAATGAATAGCCCTCAATCTGAATTTGAGCAAAATCTGTAATAAACAATGAAAGAAATACTAAAATTACACTTCCAACTAAAGTAAAATAGGAAAGAACTTTTGAGAACATTTCCTTTGCTTGCGGATCTTTTGCGTTTTGCAAAAAGAACGGCTGCCATGCATACTGGAACATGTTAACAAAGAGCATCATAAAAATTCCAAGCTTATAATTTGCTTTATAAATTCCTACGGTTTTTAAATCAGTAAGTTTCTCAAGTATAGGTACATCAATTACCTGCACAGCCATTACAGCCAATCCACCGGGTAAATATGGCAATCCAAATTTCAGTAATCGTTTGAACAATGGAAAATGAAATTGAAGCCTGAAAAAACTAAATATGGTAGGTAAAAGTAAAATTAGTGAAGCGATTGAAGCAGCAAGGTTGCTTATCAAAATAGCTTCAATGCCCAATCCTAAAAACAAAATAAGGTAAATGTTTAGGGCAATGTTAACAGAAATGTTTATAATTTTTATTGTTGAAAACTTTGCTGCTTTTCTTTCCAAGCGAAGTTTAAGAAACGGAATAACACCGACCACATCAGATACAATTACTCCTGCTGCCAAATAAATCAAATAAAAATAATTTTGCGGAATTCTAAGTGTGTTACCGATTGAAGCAGCATTTAAAATAATTATTGTACTTAATAATAATGAAGTAAGGATTATCGAAATGAAAGGCGTGGAAAAGTTATCTTTTTCATCTCCAAAATCTTTAAATGCAGCATATTTCAAAAAAGCAGAATCTAATCCATAAACGTATACAATAATTAAAATGCCGATGTAAGCATAAATTAACTGAATTATTCCATATTCGGAGGGTGCAAAAATATTTGTGTAAAACGGAACTAAAATAAAATTTAAAAACCTACCGACAATTGTACTTATGCCGTAAATGGCAGTGTCTTTAGTTAGTTCCTTTAGCTTATCAAACATTAATTATAATTTATTTGAAATGTGATTGAATTGTATTTAAAAAAAACTCAGGTGCGCGCGATATTTTTTTTGTCATCTTATTTATAAATACCAGTTCAACATATCCTTCGGCAACAACAACGTTTCTTTCTTTACTAAGTATTGAATGATCTATGCGCACCCTTGCGATTGGTAATTTTTCAACACGCGTCTCTATTTCAAGAAGCTCATCGTAGTATGCTGGACTTTTAAAATTAATATGAGTTTCATAAACAGGCATCTGATAGCCTTGTGCTTCAATGTTTTTGTAAGTTAAACCATTTTCACGCATCATCTCAGTTCTGCCAACTTCAAAATATTCAAAATACTTTCCGTTGTATGCATACTGCATTTGGTCAGTATCGGCATAACGCACACGAACAATTGTTTTATGAACTAACATAAGCAAGTAAAATTTTTATTAATGGTTAATCAAAAATAAAAAATCCCGAATGAATCGGGACATTAAAAATAAATAATATACTTCTTAATCGTCAGGGAAAATTATTCATTTGTTATCGTTGCATAAATATCTATTTCGAATAAATTCCAAAAATGAAATCACTTTCATTGATTCTTTGAAGAAAATCATCTTCAATTTTAAAGAGACTATCCAGTAATTTATTATTCTCTTCATTTTCTACAATAAAATTATGAGAAATATCTTTAAGAGTTAAATGCAAAATATTGCCACCATAAGGTTTTTCTTCTAAAACTTTAAATTTCATTCTAATTTTTTGTAAAATGTTTTCAGCGTTAACAGCCTCAGATGGATCAGATAAAATCATTCTTAATAATCCAGGTCTATAACTTTTTGTCTTAATCTTATTTGAATTCCATCTTTTTCTGTATAACCGCGGTAATTTATTCAATGCTTCATTTGATAAATTTAATTGTTCTTTAGTCCATTGAAATCTATTAGGACCGACGTACTCGTTTATAACCAGTATTCCAGATTGTCTTAAGCTATCATAAATTTTGATTAATTCCTTATCTATATTTTTTATATGGTGAAGAAAGGAATCAAACACAATTACATCGTAATAGTCTTTCTTGAATTTAAATGACTGCTCATCTGCGATTTTATACTGGATATTTTTTAATCCCAGGCTTTCTACATTTTCTTGTGCAACTCTTATTCTTTTGGAAGAGATATCAAAAGCTTCAATAAGGCTGAAATTTTCAAATCTTGCAAATTTTAATTCTTTGTTTCCAGTACCGCAACCGGGAGATAGCAATTTTAAGTTGTTCTTATCCTTAAAGTATTTTTTTACCACATAAGCTGTGTAGTCTGTATTCGCATCACCAGTTATAAAATTATTCCAGCGCTTTTGAACTTGGGGAACTGCCCACCAATTCGTTTGTGAATCACCTCGGGATGAGTCCCATGCTTTGGTTGTTCTTTTTTTGTTTGAGGATGGAATTAATCTGGCAAGAAATTTATTTGCTTCTGAAGATCGAAGCTTAAAATAAATATCAATAAAATCCCCAATTGAAATAATAGTTTTCACAAATTCATTTTAACTTTTAACTGATACAACAGACGTACAACCGGTGGGTTTATTCGATATAGGGACCCATCTTTCCAAATTTTTCAATCCTGTTGGAAATTAATTTTTCGGGTTTGATTTTTACGAGCTGGTTAAGTTCTTCCACCAAGACTTTTTTAAGTGTGTCTGCTATAACTTGATGATCTTTGTGCGCCCCGCCAAGCGGCTCTGGTATAATTCTATCTATTATACCCTGCTCGAGTAAGTCAGGTGCAGTTAATTTCAGTGCTTCTGCAGCCTGCTCTTTATATTCCCAGCTTCGCCATAATATACTTGAACAGGATTCGGGACTGATAACCGAGTACCAGCAATTTTCAAGCATAAGAATTCTATCACCAACGCCAATACCCAGGGCACCGCCACTTGCACCTTCACCAATGATAACAACAATTATAGGGACACGCAGTCTGCTCATTTCAAAAAGATTTCTAGCAATGGCTTCTGCCTGCCCTCTTTCCTCGGCTTCCAATCCCGGATAAGCACCTGGTGTATCCAGCATAGTAATAACCGGTTTATTAAATTTTTCAGCAAGCTTCATCAGCCTGAGTGCTTTTCTGTATCCTTCTGGATTTGCCATTCCAAAATTTCTGTAAAGATTTGATTTTGTATCCCTGCCTTTCTGCTGCCCAATAATCATGACTTTGTATTTATCAAGTTGAGCAAATCCTCCAACAATAGCTTTATCATCCTTGACATGCCTATCACCGTGGAGTTCGGCAAAATTTGAACACATATTATTTATGTAATCAAGTGTGAAAGGTCTGTCGGGATGGCGCGCAAGCTGCACACGCTGCCATCGGCTTAAGTCTTTAAAGAGTTCTTCTTTTAGCTGCGCAACTTTACTTTCGATCCGTGCAATTTCTTTATCAATTCCAAGTGAGCCGGATGATTTTTTCATTTCTTCAAGCTTCTCTTCAAGCTCAAAGATCGGTTTTTCAAAATCTAATATTGTTTTTCCCATTGTTATTTTTCTTATTCCAAATTTTGTTTAAAGTTCTGCCTAAAATTTCAAGATCGAGCCAAATGTTTTGGTTTTTTGCATAATAAAAATCCAATTTTTCAATTTCAGAGTCATCGCAATCTTCAACATACCACAATCCCGTAAGTCCCGGTTTTCCATAGAATCTTCTATGTTCATTGCCTGTTTTTTGGGGACCTACAAAGCTCATTTTTCCCGAAATTACAGATGGTACCTTTAAGATTATCGTATTAAAGTCTGTTTTATTATGGGATAGCTTTGATGAGAAATATATAAAAGGATAAAGCAAAAACAAAACCAAAACTCCAATTGTGTAATCAAAAGCAGTTTTAATAATTCTTATCAAAGGATTTGATATGTTATATTGAACATCAACCAATGGAATATCATCTAACATCGAAATTGAAGTTTTGCCAACAACAAAGTCCATTTCGGTCCCAACTATTTTATAATCAACACCGTTTGTTTGACTTGCAGACACCATTGACATCATTTCCCGATATGAAATTTCTTTTGAAGAAAATATAACCTCATTAATTTTATGCTCAGTTAAGACTTTATTAATGTTTTGCAAACTACCAATCACTTTAAAATCATTTATTGATTGTCCAATTTCAGAATTTTTATTTCCAATTAATCCTAAAAAAGAATGAACATCGGTTGTGCGTTTTTTAAGCTTCTTTGCAAGTTGAACAGCTTCTTCAGTTGTTCCGACTACAATTGTGCGTTTGTTTAATGCGCCTTCTTGTTTAATACCAATTCGGAAAAATAATTTCAAGATAGTTCTAAAGAGTGTTGAAGTAAGGAAAAAGAATGAAAAAGCGATGAGCACAACAGCGCGGCTGAAAGCATACTGTTTAAAGAAAAAAGTTAGAGATGTAATAATTAAAAAGCTAATAATCATTGCACTTACACTTCTTAAAACCGAAAGTGAATCCTTTTTATAGTTGCCTGTAAAGTAAGATGCAGAAATATGAATTAATGCCGGCACTGTGTAAATAATGGGATAAGCAGGTGGTAAGAAACCAATCCAATCTGTCATTCCCATGTAAAATTTTTCAGCAAGAAATAAACAGAGATTAAAAAACACAAAATCTGAAAATACTATGAAGAGTGATAGCTGCCGTTTTCCTAAAAAGGTAAACAATTTTCTAAATCCAATTGCTGATCTTAAAATTATTTCAACCAAAAAAAAGCTTGAGAAGTGTTTTTTAACAAATAGATGCATTGCATCATAAAATACTTTTGTCTCATCAAGACTACTTCTTTTCGTGCTTTCCCCTTTATAGTGTATCACCTGCGTGGTATGAACGTAGTAAACTTTAAAACCTGCCTGCTGAACCCGGTAGCAAAGATCGAGATCTTCGCCGTACATAAAAAACTGTTCATCGAAACCGCCAACTTTTTTCAAAACTTCTTTTTTCATCATCATAAAAGAACCTGAGATTGCATCCACTTCATAAGTATTGTTTTCATCTAAATAAGTAAGATTGTAACGGGCAAATAAATTACTTTTTGGAAAGAGACTGCTTAAGCCGGTAACTTTTGTAAATGAAGTCCATGGACCCGGAAAACTTCTTCTGCAAGCGAGTTGAAGAGTTCCATCTGAGTTTAAGATTTTACAACCCGCCAATCCGGCTTCTGGATGCTTACTGAAGAACGAAAACATTTTATCAAAAGTATCTTCACTAACAATAGCATCGGGATTTATTAATAAGATAAATTTACCTTCAGCTATCATCAGAGCCTGATTATTTGCTTTGCCAAAGCCAACATTTTCTTTGTTTGCAATTAAATTAACGGAAGGAAACTTATTTGTAATCAGCTCAACACTTCCATCATCTGAAGCGTTATCAACAACAATTACTTCTTTTGTAATATTGCTTGATGCCTTTTCAATTGAATGGAGAAGATTTTGTAGGAATTCTTTTACATTATAGTTTACGATGATGATTGATAGATCCAAAACTAAACCTTACTTTAATAATCCAAACAGACTTTTTAATCTAAGCTTCCAAACCATCCATACTGCTTCACGTACAATTTTTTTGGACATTTTTGATTTACCTTTCATCCTATCAACAAAAATGATTGGTATTTCTTTAATCCTAAAACCTTTTTTCCAAGCTTTAAAGTTCATTTCAATTTGAAAGGCATATCCATTCGAATGCACTTTATCAAAATTAATAGCTTCAAGTACCTCTCTTTTAAAACACTTATATCCACCCGTTGCATCTCTTATAGGCATTCCGGTAATAAATCTTGTATAGAAATTGGCAAACCAGCTTAGGAGTAGCCTACTCATAGGCCAGTTAATCACATTGACACCATTTTTATATCTGCTGCCAAGTACCAAATCAAAATCATTTATCTCTTTGAGGAATTTGGGAAGCTCTCCCGGATCGTGTGAAAAATCAGCATCCATTTCAAAAATGTAATCGTAATTGTTTTCGAGTGCATATTTAAAGCCGGTGATATAAGCTGTTCCGAGTCCCATTTTTGATTCTCTTTTAATCAGATGCAGCCGGGAATTTTTTTCCATTTCCTGTTCTATATAAGCTCCGGTTCCATCGGGTGAATTATCATCCACTATAAGAATTTCCAAATTCTCATCCTTAGAAAATACTTCCGGTAAAAGTTTGGGAAGATTTTCAAATTCGTTATAAGTGGGAATTATTACTAGTATTTTCTTCTTTTTCATATCTGAATTTTACCTAGAGCAGAGTGCTATAAGAATATTATGGTTTTTATTTACAATGATTTTTTAAAATTGGTAATCATACGACATTCTTTATCAAGTTTTTTCAACAATAGATTTAAATTTTCATCAGTTATTAATTTTCTTCTGTTCAGAATAATTAAATGTTTGCATTCTCAAAAGTTTAACTTCTTGATAAATTAAGGAAATATTTAAATTCCTTTTGGAAGCTTGAACCAGAAACCTCAGCGATATTATTTGACATACTCATAGCTGAATCTCTTAGTTGTTCAGCAAATTTGAAAAGATGTTTTTTCTCTAATTCATCAGCTATATCTAAAAGTTCATCGGTAATTTCGATAGCAAGTTGCCATATTTCCAAATCCTGAAATCTAAATTTTATAATTTGTGCCTAAGTTTATGATATATTTTAAATAACCAACCATCTATACGCTGTGCTAAATGCTTTTTACCCTATGCTCATTGCACTCTGCATCCTGCGCTAACTGTAATGACCTTTACCAAATAAAACAACAAGAATAGTCCTTGCCAGGATTTTCATATCCATTCTTAATGACATATTTTCAATATAAAACAGATCGTAACGGAGTTTTACTTTTACATCCTCTATATTTTCATCATATTTATGTTTTACCTGCGCCCAGCCTGTAATTCCGGGTCTGACTTTCAGTCTTCTTTTATAGTAAGGAATCTGTTCAGATAGTTGATCAACAAAAAAGGGTCTTTCGGGTCTGGGGCCAACAAGGCTCATTTCACCTTTAAGTACATTATACATCTGAGGAATTTCATCAATTCTAAGTTTGCGAATCAGCTTACCAATTCTTGTTACACGCGGATCATCTTTTTGAGACCAGATAGGACCAGTGTGTTTTTCGGCATCTTTAAACATAGAACGGAATTTAATGATTTTAAAAGTTTTATTGCTCATTCCGCTTCTTTCCTGCCTAAAGAATACTGGTCCTTTACTTTCCAATTTTATTAAGATAGCGATAAAAATATTTAATGGTAATGTAATTAACAGAATTAGAAATGAGATTAATAAATCTAGTATTCGTTTTAGTTTTTTTTCCCATTCAGGCATCAGCTCCGGCATGATATCTATCAGCGGTATTCCGTAAAGCTGCGACGTTCGAGCCTGACCGCTTAAAATTTCGTAAAGATCAGGAGCAATCTTTAAACCGATTCCTTTATTTTCGAGCTTGGAAATTATATCGACTAAAAGATCATGATCTTCTTTTTCCAACGCAATAATAACTTCTTCAGAATGTGTTTTGTAAACAATATCCACCAGTTCATCTATACTGCCTCTCGCACGAACGTTTTTATATGAGCTACCAACGTTATCAGGATTAACAGCAATATAACCCCCTATATCTAAACCTAAAGCAGGATGTTCAAGTATTTGGTCATGAACTTCATGAGCTTTTGGATTGAACCCAACAATGATTGAATTTTTCCTTCCGATTCCTCTTATAAGTAAATTCCTTTGCAGGCTGCGTACAAAAAGTCTTCCGGACGAGACAATCACAAAAAGAAGCAACCAGTAAATAAAAATTAATATCCTGCTGCTCGATTCAACTCCATGTATAAAATCATCTAAATAAATGAGGAAGAACAGAATAAAAATTCCAACAAAAGTAGCTTTAAATAGTGTTGAAATTTCATCGAACCGAGAGGAAGCAAACCATGTACGGTACATTCCAACAAACGTAAAAATAATAAGCCAGTAAAAGTAAATAACGAGCATCGGTATTAACATTTCAGGCATAATAAGCAGTTTAAACCAGCCGGTTTCAACCCTGATATAAAAGAAAGCTCCCCATGCTAA
>CBDUAV010000077.1:0-14819 GCA_965365225.1 uncultured Ignavibacteria bacterium
TGATGTAACAAGGTATACCTGTTTTGAGTATACAGGCGATAATGAGTATCAGGAAAAACATAGGATAGACTTTGTTGGTGTTTTTCCACTGTATGCTATGAATGGATTTGCTCAAGATGTGGACAATGATGGGAATAAAGAACTGGTGCTCTGTATCGGGGACAACGTGTTTATAATGCAGTATAGTACAATAAATGAGAAAGTATGTTATAAAATATTCTATATGACGAAGAGAAGTATCCCAGGCGCTTTTACAGGAGTTACAATGTATGACTTTGATGTGAATGGATACGAAGAATTATTAATTCACATGTCAATCACTCGAAGTGATGGAAAATCAAAAAGAACAACCCATTTATTCAAGCCTGATTTTGCTGTTCCTGTTGTTGGTCAGAACGAAAGTGTAACTTCTGGCTACTCTTTGGAGCAGAATTATCCTAATCCATTTAATCCAGTTACAACTATTTCATATTATCTTCCTGAGAGAAGCTATGTCTCATTAAAGGTGTTTGATATACTGGGGAATGAAATAGAAACTTTAATTAATGAGGAAAAACAAGTAGGCAGCCATAAAATTGAGTTTGTTGGAAATAAACTTTCCAGCGGTATTTATTTTTATAAGCTGCAGGCTGGTACCTTCACATCAACTAAAAAGTTGATTATATTGAAATAAAATTCAAATCTGAAACTGGTCGTTAAATTCCAAACGATATCATTCTGCTTTCAGAACTTTCCCAACTTTAGCGGCTTCATTAAAAAGCTGCTCAGTTAAAATTATATCATCTTCAATATCGAAGCCAGCTTTCCTTAAATTTTTTGCGAGCCATGTATTACAGGTGTTAAATAAACTATAGTCATCGTGGGCTTTAAAGAATATAACTCTGTTTGTTCCTTGTGTACTTAGAATTGCATGGTCTCCCTTTGCATCTCTCCAGACTGTTTCAGCAATTGCATTTTGCAAAATCTTTAACTGTTCATTTTTAATTTTTAATTCAATTACAATTTCAGATATATCAAAATATTTTTGCCTGCTAAAATAAATTCCTTCAATCCGCAGTGTGCTTGGCGTTGAGTGAAATAATGCACGGTAAGCAAGTTCCCAATCAAAACCTGGATGCTGGTAAAACTCTTCATCACCCCAGCCAATATCAATTAATTCCGCATCGTTAAAATATTTTACTTCCGGGAAAATTATGCTATCCACATCTTCAGTATGGAAAACTACTGCAGTGTGCCATCTTTGTTTAATCAAATAAATTGTGTGGAGTGTGTTATCCGAGGTCAAGCTAGTGCTATCAATCATTTCATCAATACTTGGCATTGCTGAAACTGTAAGCTTCGGAGATGTATGCAGGAAAAAGAAAATTACCGGAAAGATTACTAAGTTATTCATGTAAAAATTTAAGTCTTCTATTTAATCCTAAACTTAAAAGAAAATATTATGAAAATCTTCCATTCTAATAGAATTTTTCTAGTGATTATTTTAACCGCGATTCTAATCATTCCCAATCAGAAGATTTTACCGCAGGAAATAAACGGAAAATACACAATTGTTCTGCACGGCGGTGCTGGATATATCAATCCAAATATAGATGAATCTGTAAAAGATGCGTATTTAAAATCGCTAACAGAAGCACTCAATATCGGAGAGAATATTCTTTCTGCAGGTGGAACTAGCCTGGATGCCGTGGAGCAGGTTGTAAGATTTTTTGAGAACGATACATTATTCAATGCAGGAAAAGGTGCAGTTTTTACACAAGAAGGAAAGAATGAACTCGATGCTTCAATTATGAACGGAAAGGATTTATCTTCAGGTGCAGTTACCGGTGTTACGATTATAAAAAATCCTATTTCGCTTGCACGGCTGGTGATGGAAAAAACTCCGCATATTCTATTTGCAGGCAGTGGTGCTGATGAATTGGGAGTAAAATTGAAAGTTGAAACTGTTGATCCTGACTACTTTAAAGTTGAAAGAAGATATCAAGAGTGGAAAATAAAAAATGAAAAAAAGAATAAGAGCAATGGAGAAACTGTTGGCTGCGTTGCGATTGATCAGTATGGAAACATTGCAGCAGCAACATCTACTGGCGGATTAACAGGTAAATGGGCTGGAAGAGTGGGCGATTCGCCTTTAATTAGTGCAGGTACCTATGCAAACAATAAAACCTGCGGTGTTTCAGGAACAGGAACAGGCGAACTTTTTATTAAACACACGGTTGCATTTCATGTTTCTGCTTTAATGGAATATAAAGGTTATACATTACATCAAGCTGCAGAAGAAGTTATATTTAATATTATGCCTAAAGGATCAGGTGGATTGATTGCTGTCGATAAAAATGGCAATTATTCAATGGTGTTTAACACACCCAGCATGTCTCGTGGTATTGCTAATTCGGATGGCGTATTTGAAGTTAAAATCTGGGAATAAAAATACGGAGGAAAAATGAAACCCAATCCAGGAGATTATTCAGATTATTACAATGGTTACGTAAATCTTGTTGAAGGCGATGATATTATTAAGACACTGTACGAGCAAAATAAAAAAACACAGGATATTTTAAATTCATTTTCAGAACACAAAGGAAATTACCGTTATACAGATGGTAAGTGGACAGTGAAAGAAGTTGTTGGGCATTTAATTGATACTGAAAGGGTTTTTGCTTATCGTGCATTGTGCATTGCAAGGGGAGAAAAAAAATCGCTGCCCGGGTTTGAGCAGGATGATTATGTAAAAGAAGGAAATTTTAACCGTAGGGAACTATTCGATTTAAATTATGAATTTCGTTTACTAAGAGAATCTAATCTTCTTTTGTTTAAAAGTTTTACATCGGAAATGTTAAAAAGGAAGGGTTTCGCAAACGAAGCTTCAATTTCTGTGCTTGCAATTTTGTTTATAATTGCTGGACATGAACTGCACCATATGAACGTATTGCAGGAAAAATATATGTAATTAGATTAGATAATTTTATTAATTTCAGAAAATATTTTTTCTGTCGCACCGATATTTTTTTGCACGTACTCAAACGATTTTTTACCACGCCGCAATCGTAAATTCTCATCCTGAAATAATGAACGAAGCCTTCTGTACATTTCTTTTTTACCCCTAACAAGCATTCCGCCCGCAGTTTCCACAAGTTGTTTTGCTTCCTGTGAGTTTTCAATCTTGGGTCCGAAAAGAACAGGAACACCGTAAACTGCCGCTTCCAAAACGTTGTGAACATTTTGTTTAAAGCTCCCTCCAACAAATGCTGCATCGGCATAGTTGTATAATATAGATAGAACACCGATTGAATCTACAATTATTATCCTTTGATTAATATAGTTGCTAAGAAGCGATAGCCTTATTGTCTCCAATTCACCCGCAAATTCGTTTTCTATTTTTTCAAGATGCAAAAGAGTTGGTTCATGCGGTGCTATAATTAATAAGACCTTTTCATCGAACTTTGCAAGTTTTTTAAATATGGGTAAAAGTACATCTTCATCCTGTTCCCAGGTACTTCCGGCAATAAGCACCTTTTTATCCGACAATATTTTTTCATCAATAATTTTAGTTGTTTTTGCAGCAAGACTCCGGTTATAAACTCTATCAAATCTTGTATCACCTACTATCTCAATTTTTTCAATGCTGCATCCAAATTCTATAAATCCTTTTGAGTCTTGTTCAGAAATGGTAAGAATTTTATTAAATTCTCCAAATACATATTTGTGGAAAGATTTTATTAATGGAATTTTCCTGAGCGATTTTTTTTTCATGGTTGCATCTACTAATAAAGCCGGAATATTTTTTTTGCCCAATTCCCAAATATGATTCGGCCAAATATCGTATCGCATGAAAACTGCAACATCTGGTTTAACTACCTTTATAAATCTTTCTGCCCGCCATTTAGAGTCAAAAGGCATGTAAGTTATCAAATCAGCAAAGGGATATTTTTTAGAATTATCATAACCCGAGGGCGAAAAAAAGCTGACGATGATATTGACACCTGCTTCATTCTTAAGCTTTTCAATTATCGGTTTAGCCTGTTCAAATTCGCCTAATGAGGATGAGTGAAACCAAATTGTTTTTTTAGAATTATCTAAAGCAAGACGATTAATAATTAGATCTTCAAAAATTCTTTTTCTTCCAGTAATTCCTGCTCTAATTTTTTTATTAAAAATTGATGCTATACCTATTAAAACAGCTAAAACAGGAATCACAAAAATATTATAAATAAACTGCCAGAGTTTACTCATATCTACACGGTAACCATTTTTAATGCATTAAAAGCATTATCGGGTGTAACTTGATTCATACAATTAAAATGACCTTCCGGGCATGAGCTTCTTCCAATATGGGTGCATGGACGACAAGTTAGCTCCTTATTTTCTAGTACAACACTTCTAGCTTTATAAGGGAAAAAACCAAACTCTTTTACCGTAGAACCGAAAATAGAAATTACAGGAACTTTTACAGCTGTTGCAAGATGCATTAACCCGGAATCGTTTGTATAAATTGCTTTGCACATTTTCATATCTGCACCAAGCTGCAAAATGCTGGTATTACACAAGTTTAAAACATTCTGAAGTTTTTTTTCAATCTCGTCACAGGTTTTTACTTCTTCAACACCGCCAAATAGCACAATTTTGTATCCCTCTGATTCTAATTTTTTACCAAGCTTAATAAAATATTCTTTTGGCCATTGCTTTGTAAAATGTTTAGCACCCGGACAAAGTCCTATAAAGTTATCAGTACTATTTAAACCTGAATTTATTTGGTTATCAGTAAAAAAATCTAACCCCTCTTCATCGAGCGAAATATTGAATAACACGTTAGCATAGCGTATAGGAATAGGATCTGCATTTTTTAATTTATTTATTTTGAAATGTACTAACAGGAATTTCTTAATATTATTTTTCTTGAATTTAATAACAGGACATTTCAACATACGAACCAATTCTTTTGAACGAATATTATTCTGTAAATCTATTACTAAATCATATTCTTCATCTAAAATAGAGTTAAAAACAATCTGCTTTTCAAATTTGTGGTTTGTGTACTTGTAAATTCTATTTATATGTGGATTATTTTTTAATAATTCTTCGTATTCTTCCCGCAGAACAAAATCTAGCTGTAATTTTGTATTCATAGTCTTTAAAGCTCTATTTAACGGCGTAGTTAAGAGAATATCTCCTAAAGAGCTGAGCCTGATTACTAGAATTTTATTAACGGAATTAAGATTTATTTTCATCTCTTCATTTATTTTTACGCTAAAATTTAATCATTTATTAACTTCATATAAAATGATGGTTGCAGTTTAGTTTAATGAAAGTTAATTTTGAATAAAACAAAGTTAAGTTTTATGACAACTTTACCACCACCCGGGACAAAAGAATTCCCGGAAGCATCATTAGAAAAGCAGGTTTATAACATTGTTGAAGCGATGTCTGATTACATTCCGCTTATAAATGATAAAAACAGGCTTGGATTTGGACTCTATAAATTTATGAAAGGGGAGGGAGATCCGCCAAAGGTTTTACTAAGAAGTGCAAAAATTAAAATTACCGGAATAACAGTTGATGAACTTGCTGCAAAAATTGATGCGGAGCTAAATAAAATTCCCGCTGCCTGATTTTATCAACTTACATCAACTTCAGCTTCAGCCATAAACTTTTCAACAATTTTCACGTCTTCCTCGCTGCCAATAAAAATTGGTACACGCTGATGCAGCTTTTCCGGTTGAATTTCCATTATTCTTTTCTTTCCATTTGATGCTCTGCCGCCCGCTTGTTCTACAATAAATGCCATAGGGTTACATTCGTACTGCAAGCGAAGTTTTCCATTAGGATTTCTTGAATCAGCAGGGTACATAAATATTCCACCATACAATAAATTTCGATGGATATCTGCAACCATAGAGCCAATATATCTTGCAGAGTAGGGACGGCTTGATTTTATATCTTCATCCTGCAAATACTTAATATATTTTTTCAATCCAGGATGCCAGTAAAGATAGTTGCCTTCATTAATACTGTATATTTTTGATTTTTTAGGAGTCTGAATATTTGGATGTGAAAGAATAAACTCACCAAAAGCCGGATCAAGTGTAAAACCGTGCACGCCTGCACCCGCAGTGTAAACAAGCATTGTGCTGGAACCATAAACAATATAACCTGCCGCAACTTGCTTAATGCCGGACTGTAAACAATCTTCCATTGTGCCTGGCGTTCCTTCAGGAGTAATTCTTCTGTAAATAGAAAAAATAGTTCCAATACTAATATTAGCATCAATATTTGATGAGCCGTCTAATGGATCGAATAAAAGAACATATTTACCGCTATGAAATTCTTTTGGAATAGGAATTATATCTTCCTCTTCTTCCGAAGCCATTACACAGAGATGACCACCGTGATCCATTGCTTTAACCATCATATCATGTGCAAACACATCCAGCTTTTTAACCTGTTCTCCGTGTACATTGTTATCACCTGTAAAACCAATAATATCCACTAAGCCGGCCTTATTAACTTCGAGTGAAATGACTTTTGCAGCTAATGAAAGATCGTGAAGTAGTTTGGAAAGTTCTCCGGTCGCTCCCGGGTATTTGCTCTGCTCAACAATAATGTGCCGGGCAATTGTCATGAATTGTGTTGATTCCATTTTACGCTCTCCCTGCTAGTGGATTGAATTCAAGAAGCTAATAATTCCTGATCTTTATATTGTAACTGGTACAATTTATAATAAATTCCTTTTTTTGCAAGCAGCTCCTGGTGATTTCCGGTTTCGCGTATTTCACCTTTATGTAAAACAATTATCTTATCCGCATTTTGAATAGTTGAAAGCCTGTGTGCAATTACAATTGCAGTCCTTCCAACAAGCAGTTTTTCAATTGCTTTTTTTATAAGATGTTCACTTTCCGTATCTATACTTGAAGTTGCTTCATCCAAAATTAAAATTTTAGGATCGTAAGCGAGCGCTCTTGCAAACGAAATTAATTGTTTTTGTCCAACACTTAATGTGGCTCCGCGCTCTTTTACTTCTTCAGAGTATTTATTGGGGAGCTCTTCCACAAATTTATCCGCACCAACTATTCTGGCAGCGTCAATAACTTGCTGATCGGTAATCTGCTGGTTTTCCAGATTAATATTTGATTTTATGTCCCCCGAAAATAAAAAAACATCCTGTAAAACCATTGAAATGTATTTTCTTAATTCACGTTTATCAATCTTTTCAATGTTTGTACCATCAAGCAATATTTCACCTTTTTCTATATCATAAAATCTTGTGAGAATGTTAATAATACTCGTTTTACCTGCGCCGGTGTGTCCCACAATTGCAACAGTTTCCCCGGGATTTATGCTGAATGATATGTCTTTCAAAACGTAATCTTCTTCATTATAAGCAAACCAAACATTTTTAAACTCAATATTGCCTTTAACCGAGTCGAGCTTAACTGGATTTTCAGGATTACGAATAAATGTTTTGTTATCGAGCAGCTTAAATATTCTTTCCGATGAAGCCATTGCGGTCTGCATAATATTATATTTTTCAGAAAGATCACGAATTGGGCGGAAAAACATTTCAGTGTATTGAATAAATGCAAAAAGAATACCGATTGTTAATGTTCCCTGCACCACTTCACCACCGCCGTACCAAATTATTAAACCGATTGCAATTGAACTCAGAAGCTCAACACTTGGATAAAATACTGCATAATAAAAAATTGAATTAATGTTTGCTTTGCGGTAATCTTTATTTATGCTTGAAAATCTTTTTAATTCATCTTTTTGTTTGTTGAAAATCTGAACAACACTCATACCTGTAACATGTTCCTGCATGTAAGAATTTAATCTTGCAAGATGCAGTCGCACATCGCGGTAGCTTTCGCGAGCTTTTCTTCTGAACAAAAAGGTGCCGTAAATTAAAACGGGAAGAACAGAAAGTGTAACAAGCGACAAATTGAAATCCATGAAAAACATAAATGCAAGTATCCATACGATTATAAAAATGTCACTGAACACCATCACAATTCCTGAAGAGAAAAGTTCACCAAGGGCTTCAACATCGTTGGTGGCACGTGTTACAAGTCTTCCAATCGGAGTTTTATCGAAAAATTTTAATGCAAGCCGTTGAATGTGGTTAAAAATCTGTGTACGAAGATCGTAAAGCGTTTTCTGTCCCAGATACTGAGTGTAGTAAGTTAAAAAATATTGGATAACCGCCTGCAGCAGAAGCGATCCAAAAAGCAAAATGCTGATTAAAAACAATCCGTTGTAATCTGAATTTGCAATGTAATCATCAACTGCAATTTTAGTTAAATATGGACGTACCGGTCCGATTGCAGCAACAACAATATTCAACAGTATTGCAAATATTACAAAATGCTTATATGGTCTTAGATAGCTAAGAAGTCGTTTCATTAATTTAGCGTCGTACGCTTTACCAAGTACTTCTTCTTCGCTTCTGTAATCGTTCCTCATATTTTAATTAAGTTCCTCTAATTCCTGTTCAAGTAATTGTTTGTAATGAAGATCCGCATAAATACCGCCGACGGCAATAAGCTGTTCGTGTGTTCCTTCTTCCGCGATTTTACCATTTGATAATACTATGATCTTATCTGCATCTTTTACGGTAGAAATTCTGTGGCTTATAATTATACTTGTTCTATTCCTCATGAATGATTTTAGGTTTATTAGTATTTCATCTTCTGTATTTGTATCTACTGCAGAAAATGAATCATCAAGAATTAATATCTTTGGATTTATTGCAAGTGCACGAGCAAGGCAAGCTCTTTGTTTCTGCCCTCCTGAAAATGTTATTCCTCTTTCACCAACAATTGTATCATATTTTTTAGGAAATTCCTGAACATCCTTATCAAATTGTGCAATTGAAGCGGCATTATAAACTTGTGATGGGTCAATTTCCTTCCTGCCGTATGAAATATTATTTATAACAGTATCGGAAAACAAAAACGATTCCTGCTGAACTAAACCAATGTTTGTTCTTATGACATCAATTGGAATATCTTTAATATTTATACCATCTAATAATATTTGGCCGTCTGTGCAATCGTAAAGGCGTGGAAGTAAATTTACAAAAGTAGTTTTACCCGAACCCGTGTAACCCATTATTGCCACAGTTGATCCGCGGGATATAGTTAAATCAATATTCTTCAAAACGTATGGATGATTTTCCGAGTACCGGAAAGAAACATTTTTAAATTTAATCTCACCCTTAATATCTTTTATTGAATAATCTGTTTTTTCAGTTTCAATAATTTCATAGGGCTCATCTAAAATTTTATTCAACCTCTTCATACTTGCCTCAGCTTGCTGAATAATATTTATTACCCAGCCGAAAGCAATCATTGGCCAAATAAGAATTCCAAGATAAACAATAAACGCTGTTATTTCGCCAAGTGTTAATTCATTATTAATTACTTTTATGCCGCCAAGCCAGATTACAATAATTATTGATAAACCGGTTATTAGGAACAAAATTGGCATAATTAAAGCCTGCGTGCGGACAAGATTCATTTTCTTTGCAACGTATTCTTTGCTGTGCCCTGCATACCTTTTTATCTCACTTTCTTCGCGTACATAAGATTTTATAACTCTTATTCCTGAAAAGTTTTCCTGTACTAATGTCGTCAACTCAGCAAATTTTTCCTGAATAATTGTAAACTTTGAATGAATAAGTTTTCCTACTTTATAAACAAGCAAAGAGAGTAAAGGCAGAGGTAACAGTGCGTAAATTGTCAAGCTGGCATTTAGAGATAGCATAAGTGCTAATACCATAGCTAACCTTATTGTGGTATCTATCGAATACATCACCGCAGGACCAAGAAACATCCGCACGGCATTTATATCGTTTGTTGCATGTGCCATTATGTTTCCTGTAGATGTATTCTGAAAATACCTCAAGGGTAGCCTTTGAATATGCTTCCAAAAATCTCCGCGGAGATCGTACTCAATTTCCCTTGAAACAACAATTATAGTTTGCCGGATCATAAATCTGAATATACCCGCAAACAGAGATGCAGCGACAATCATTAAACCAAACTGAAACAACACTTGCGCAGTTGCATTCTGCTGCAGCGCATCAATGGAATCTTTCAGTAGAAGGGGGACATATACCGTACCTATGTTTGAAAGGATTATAAAAATGAATCCAAAAAACAGTTTCTTTTTATAATTGACAAAATATTTTTTTAGCGTAGAAAGATTTTTCATTATAATATATTTAGTTGCAGTAAAGCTTACTCCTTCTTCTTAGATATTACAAAAAAGAAAGGATAGATAAAACGTTTAGATTAAGAAAGGTAAAATGGTTATTTGATTTCACTGAAACCAGTGTATTTTTGTAACACCTCAGGTACTTTTATGGTTCCTTCGAGTGTTTGATATATTTCCAGCAAAGAAACCATCAGTCTGCTTGTGGCTAATCCAGAGCCATTTAAAGTATGAACAAATTCCGGTTTTTTACCACCATCTCTCTTAAAACGGATGCTTGCTCTTCGGGCCTGAAAATCTTCGAAATTGCTGCAGGACGATGCTTCTAACCATTTCTGTTCTGCAGGTGACCAGGTTTCGATATCATAACATTTCGCAGCCGAAAAACTTAAATCGCCGCTGCAGAGCAATAATATTCTGTAAGGAATTTTTAATGCTTTTAGAATATCTTCTGCATCCTTTACAATATTTTCTAATTCACCATTCGATGTTTCGGGCTTTACAATTTTTACCATTTCTACTTTGTTGAATTGGTGTACACGTAAAAATCCTTTTGATTCTTTTCCCCAGGAACCGGCTTCTCTTCTAAAACAGGCAGAATAACTTACATAATTAATCGGCAATTCTTTTTCAGATAACATTTCGTTTCGATGAAGATTTGTAACTGGAACTTCAGCTGTAGGAACAGGATATAATCCATCTTTCTCAATGGTGTACATATCATCTTCCATTTTAGGCAGCTGTCCTGTTCCTTGCATCGATTCTTTATTAACTAAGAATGGTGGAAAAATTTCTTTGTAGTTATGGTTGTTAAGATGATAGTCGAGCATAAAATTTATTAATGCTCTTTCTAAAGTAGCACCTTTGCCAACATAAACGGGGAAACCCGAGCCTGATACTTTTGCACCTCTTTCAAAGTCAAGTATGTTTAGTTTTTTACCAAGTTCAATATGATCGAATGTTTTTTCATTTTTTTCAAACTTATAACTTTCAGGCTCCCATTTTCTTATTTCAACATTTTCTTCCGCAGTTTTGCCAATCGGAACTGAAGAGTGTGGCAGATTGGGAACAAACAACAGTAAATCATTAAACTCCTTTTCTGTTTCCCGCAGTTGTGAATCAAGCCCAGTAATTTTTTCAGAAACTTTTTTCATCTCAGCAAAGATTTGTGTTGTATCTTCACCGGCTTTTTTCATCTGGGGAATTTTTGAAGAAACTTTATTTTTTTCTGCTTTAAGCTCTTCAACTTTGGAGATTATTTTTCTTCTCTTTTCATCAAGCGATAGAATTTCATCAACCCGGTCTTTTTCGTTTTTGCTGGCAATACCTTTTTTAACTATCTCAGGATTTTCACGTATAAATTTTATGTCATGCATATATTCTAATTGTAATTAATTTTAGATGAATAGAACACGGATGAAACAGATAAAACTGATCTGCGGTGATTTGATTAATCTGAGTCATCTGCTTGTTATTAGTTATTTAACTACGATGTTATAAATCTTATTCTTTACGTAAATCTCTTTAACAATTGCCTTATCCGTTGTGTGCCTTATTACTTTATCCTCACTAAAGACCAATTTTTTAACTGTCTCCTGTTCGCTGTTAATCGGGACCTCAACTGTTGCCCTAACTTTACCATTAACCTGAACTGCAATACTTATAGAATCTTCAATGAGTGCTGTCTTATCTGCATCGTACCATTGAGGTCTTTCAAAAATCGATGAAGAATTACCAAGCAATTCCCAGCACTCCTCTCCAAGATGCGGTGCAAGAGGTGAAAGCATAGCTGCAAATCTTTGTAGTGCGTGCAATTGAATTTCTTTTGAACATTCTGATAAATCTTTAAAGTTATTCAGCAATTCCATAAGAGCAGCAATCGCAGTGTTGAACCGGAAATGATTTATCTCCTCATCAACTTTGTTTAATGTCTGGTTCACTTTCCTGTAAACAAACTTATCTGCCTCAGAAAGCGAATGCAGAACATATTTATCATTTGCAATTGTTTGTTTATGCAAATCCTTATATTCATTATAAAGATCATAAACTCTATTTACAAATCGATCGGTGCCGGAAATTCCTTTATCGCTCCAGTCACCACCCATATCGTACGGACCCATGAACATCAGGTAAAGCCGATATACATCCGAGCCGTATTTTGTTGTAAATAAATCGGGATTAACGACGTTTCCTTTGGATTTTGACATCTTGGCGCCAGCATTTGTAATTGTTCCCTGATGGATAAGGTGCAGGAACGGTTCGTCGCTGTTTGTTAATCCAATATCTCTTAAGAACTTGTGAATGAATCTTGCATAGAGCAAATGCATAGTTGCATGTTCGGCACCACCGACGTACATATCAACAGGAATCCAGTTATCCGAAATTGATTTATCAAAAATTCCCTCTGAAAAAATTGGATTTAAAAATCTGAAATAATACCACGATGAATCAACAAAAGTATCCATCGTATCAGGATCCCGCTTTGCATCTGTGCCGCACTTTGGACATTTTACATTTGTAAATGTTTCATCTCGTGCAAGAGGTGATTCGCCGCCAAGCTTGAAATCAACATCGTAGGGAAGTTCAACAGGCAGATCATCTTCACTAACAGCAACTTCGCCGCATTTTTCACAATGTATTATCGGTATTGGTGTGCCCCAGTATCTCTGCCTGGAAATCAGCCAGTCTCTTAAACGATAATTAATTGTCGCTTTGCCAATTCCGTTTGATTCGAGCCAATTATTTATCTTCTTTATTGCATCGTCTACATTCAATCCGTTTAGAAAATCGCTATTGATTGCAGGACCATCGCCTAAATATGCTTTACCCTCAAATTCATTTGGAGGCTGCACAGTTCTGACAATCGGCAGATCAAATTTTTCTGCAAACTCCCAATCACGCTCATCCTGACCAGGAACAGCCATAATTGCACCTGTTCCGTAAGTTAGCAATACGTAATCAGCAATCCAGATTGGAATTTTTTTATTGTTAACCGGATTGATTGCATAAGCACCTGTAAACACTCCGGTTTTTTCATTTACGGTTGATGTTCTTTCTATTTCAGTTAATGATTTAATCGAATCTTTATATTCTTCAATTTTAGTTTTTTGTTCATCAGTTGTCAGTTTATCAACGAGTGGATGCTCTGGTGCAAGTACCATGTAAGTTGCGCCGAAAAGTGTATCGGGTCTTGTAGTAAATATTCGGATTATATCATCTGAGTCATCACATTTAAAATCTACTTCAGCTCCAGTACTTTTACCAATCCAGTTGCGCTGCATGAGTTTTGTTTTCTCAGGCCAGTTAATTGTATCTAAACCTTGCAGCAACTCCTCAGCATAATCAGTTATTTTAAATAACCACTGGTGAAGATTTTTCTGGATTACTTCAGTCCCGCATCTTTCGCAGGCTCCATCGTGCACCTGCTCATTTGCGAGTACTGTCTGGTCTTTCGGGCACCAATTTACCGGAGCTTTTTTTCTGTATGCTAATCCTTTTTTGTAAAGCTGAAGAAAAAGCCACTGATTCCATTTGTAATATCCCGGAGAGCAGGTCATCAACTCTGCGTTCCAATCGTACATACACCCGATTTTTTTCAACTGCTCTTTTATATCTTTTATGTTTTTTAAAGTGCTTTCCTGTGGATGAATTCCTGTCTGTATTGCATAATTTTCTGCGGGCAGTCCAAAAGCATCATAGCCCATTGGTTCAAATACGTTGTAGCCTTTTAACCTTTTGTAGCGAGCCCACGAATCTGAAGGACCATAGTGATACCAGTGTCCGGTATGCAGTTTTGCACCTGATGGATAAATAAACATATTAAGGTGGTAGAGTTTTTTGCTTAGGTTCGAAAAATCAGTTTTGTATACCTGCTTTTCTTCCCAAATATTTTGCCATTTAGTTTCTATTTTTGCGTGAGGATATCTCATTTAATGTAGCTTTTCTAAAAAAATATCCAAAGTTATCCTTTGGAAATGGCAAATTTAGCCAAAAGGGGATGGAATTCAAATTTAGGAATAGTTGTGAAATTATCGGATCTTGTTCATCACAGCATAACTTCAAGTGACACCCCAACCTAAGCTGTTAATTGGTAAGTGTAATTTATTGCTTGTTAGCAATAATATTTCTATTTTTGAAGTGGCATTCCAAACAAATGGTTGCAAAATTGATGCAAATTGCTAAAAGAAAAACTAAAGATACTCTGTCCTTTCTTTATTTGATTGTTACTCTCTCAACTATGTTATTATTACTTATTTCCGTCATCCAAAATTAATATAGAAAATCTTTCTAAGAATTATACACCCTGTTGAAACTATTCAAAGACTAATTCGTTTGAGTTAGAGGGATTATGGAACTTGAATAGCTAAAAACCTGTTATTTTAAGTGCAAAGGATTTAATCTTAACTATGAACATAATTTTACATACTGTGGAACTAATAATTTCATCACTTTTTTTTGCTTTTATAATATCCAGCCTGATACTATTGCTATTTCCTGATATATGGCTATTGAGTGGAGCTATTTCATCTACAGTTTGGTTCTTATTAGAGCTAAGATATATCCTACTTAGGAATGCGATGACTAAAAATAGTCACAAAATCTATTCTTAA
>CBDUAV010000078.1:0-13920 GCA_965365225.1 uncultured Ignavibacteria bacterium
GTAGCTTGTAGTTTTATTTTCATTCAAACGGACTAACATAATTCTGTATCCTATTTTTTCGGATCTATTCCATGAACCATGCTCTGCAATAAAAATTTGATTTTTGTATTCATTTGGAAACATTGAACCCGTATAGAATCTGATTCCTAAAGCTGCTACATGGGGACCAAGTTCCTGAACAGGTTTTGTAAATTGAGAAGTATCAACTCCAGAGCCAAACTCAGGATCGATAACATCTTTTCCATGCAAATAGGGAAAACCAAAATGCAGTCCTTTTTGAGGTGCATGATTTAATTCATCAGGTGGAAGATTATCTCCCAGCCAGTCTCTTCCATTATCTGTAAACCATAATTCTTCGGTTGTAGGATGAAAATCAAAACCAACTGAATTCCGGACACCATGCGCAAATATTATTAAATCGCTTCCGTCAGAATTCATTCTCATTATTGAAGCAAAACGTTCGTCCCTTTCATCACAAATGTTGCATGGTGCACCAACGGGGACATACAATTTTCCATCCGGTCCGAAACGAATAAATTTCCAACCGTGGTGCCTTTCGGTGGGAAAATCATCCCTTATTATTTCAGGTGCGGGACGATAACGAAAATTTTCTTCAATGTCCTCAAATTTCAAAATTCTGTTCACCTCTGCCACATAAAGATCACCGTTGTTTATAGCAACACCATTTGGCATGTTCAAGCCAGATGCAACAATTACTACCTCGTCTGCTGTGTAATCACTATTGCTATCCAGTACCGCATAAACGCTACCGTCAACTTCTCTGGTGCCTACAAACAGAATTCCGCTTTCACTCAATGCCATTGAACGTGCCCCCTCGACATTTGCAGCATAAATTCCAATCTTAAAACCAGGTGGAAGGATTATATCAGAATTTTCGGATTGTTTTTCATTTGGATTGCAGGATGTGCTTGTAATAAAAATGATAGTAGATAATATTAAACACTTGATGTTTATAAATTGTATCATAAAATATCTTTGTTTATTTCCGCATCAAAAATTTGAATTATTTTTTTTGAAAAATCAATAAAGCTCTGATTCGCAGGGTTCTTTATTTCTGCATTTGTTAGCACAATTATAAAATAATTTCTATCATAGTCTATACGAATTAAAAAACCACTTGGATCAATCAGTTCAAATATTTTTTCACTCGAATTTTTATTTTCTTTAAATCCATTAAAAAAGTTTTCAACCGTTTCAGCATTTAAGATCTGAGTTTGATCATAGTATCCATTTTGAAGGAGCATTTGCAAGAAAACAGCCAATTCAAATGCGTTTGTATAAAAACCATCAAAACCCGATGTGCCATCTGTTTCGCTTTTAAGGATATTACTTAACAATTCATTTTTTGTTTTCGGGGCAATCTCGAGCGGAGGTGAAGGATCATAATATATTTGAATATTGTCACCCCTTGAATATGAATAACCGGATTTCAAAATATTTAATGGCTCCCGAAATTTTGTTTCAAAATATTTTGCAAGCTTTACTCCTGAGGCTGACTCTATAATTTGCTGCAGTAATATTGTGTTAATCAGTCTTTGTTCTTTTTCCTCTTCGCTTTTGTAAGCCAAATCTTCCTGAATAAGATTGATAATAAAATCTTCTTTTGACCAGTGTGCTTTCACATTATTCAAATTTGAACCGAATCCAGAGTTATGCAGAATAATATCCTTAACTGAAATATTTTTCTTTTTCGGATCCGTCACTCCATCAAAGTAATTTTCTAGGATATTATCTGGTGAAATGCTTCTTTCGTCAATTAATTTTAAAGCACAGGCGGTTGTATAAAGCTTAGAAAGTTTGCCGATATTGAACACATCATTTTTCTGAATACTATAATTGTTCTTTCCAAAACCATTTTTACCAAAAGCTTTGTGATAAAATATTTTCCCATCCATAGCTGCAAGGATAACTGAGCCGGGAAAAAGTTTTTGATTTATTCCCATAACGGCTTGCTCATCAATTTTTCTTGTAACTGAATTATCCTGTAAGCTGTAATTGATAGTTGTGAAAAGTAATTTTTCTAAATGGATACCACTACCATATGCAAGATCCGAATCAGGAATGGTTATCGGAAGTCTGCCATTAATATCTTTTTCTCCTAAAACAGCACTGAGCATTGCATCCTGGGAGGGATACGAATGGCTGAATGAGATAAGATATGTTTCTGCTTCAGGGAATTGGTAAATGAGATAAGGATTTTTTAAGCTAATTAAGATCGCAGGCATTTTTTTTCTCAGAACACCTGCAATGAAATCAA
The DNA here is from genome assembly GCA_965365225.1 of uncultured Ignavibacteria bacterium. Lineage (GTDB taxonomy): Bacteria > Bacteroidota > Ignavibacteria > Ignavibacteriales > Ignavibacteriaceae > IGN2. Next base: position 2,279 of record CBDUAV010000078.1, read on the forward strand.
TTTGTTCTGCTGACAGATTAACCGGTCCCTTATAGGTTTTCACATCAATAAATGAAGGAATTATTATAAGATCTGCATCTGATATTTCTTTTAGTATCTGGTCATATTCTTTTCGTTTTGTATTACCTGTAAAGAAATAAGAAGTGATCCCACCCAAACGCTTCTGAAGTTTATCGCTAAAATATTGGATTCGTTCACTCATTCTCTTATCTGTAATTGTAATACAATATATATTCTTATAGTCTGTTAATCGTAGCGGAATTAATTCCTTTTCATTTTTTAATAAAGTTATTGATTCCTCTGCAATTTTTCTTGCAAGTGATAAATTAGGATTTTTACTTTTAAGTTCTCCAGTAGATGAGAGATTAATAACTTTTTCGTTTTCAATTTTAAGCCATCTTTTAGCAGCAAGAATTTTCCTAACACTTTCATTGAGTCTTTCTATACTTATTCTCCCAGAATTTACCTCTTTCTCTAAAGCATCAATTGCTTCTCTTTCATCTTCAGGCATAAGGATTATATCGTTGCCCGCCTCAAATGCAGCGACAGTTGCCTCCTCAGTTGAATAAAATTTTGTAATAGCATCCATTATCATTGCATCGGTTATAATTAGACCATCAAATTTTAAATCATTTTTTAAAAGATAAGTTACTATTGATTTTGAAAGTGAAGACGGTACACCTTTAACTGGCTCAAGCGAAGGAACTTCAAGATGTCCGACCATAATTGATTGCACTCCTGATTTAATTGCTTCAATAAATGGATAAAGCTCATTGTTCATTAAAAGATTTTTGCTACCGTTTATTTTGGGCAAATCAAAATGCGAATCAGTTGTTGTATTGCCATGCCCTGGAAAATGTTTCGCAGTTGAAATGACTCTTGTTTCTTTGGCTCCTTCGATAAATGCCTTAACAAATTTTGTTACTTCTTCTTTATCTTCAGAAAAGGATCTGATATTAATTATCGGATTCATGGAGTTATTATTAATATCGGCAACAGGTGCAAAGTTCTGGTGAACACCAATTTGCCTGCTTTCTAATGAAGTTATTCTGCCAACTTCAAAAGCATATTCGGTATTGCGGGTTGAACCAAGAGCCATTGGATGGGGGAACTCTAATGCATCATCGATACGTGTACCTAAACCTCTTTCAAAATCGGATGCAATAATTAGAGGAATATCTGTAAGCTCCTGCATTTGATTGATGAAAGTTATCTGCTCTTCCATTCCGCCCTGGAACAATATCAGTCCGCCTATTTTTTCATTCTTTACTAAAGATGTAATCCCTTCGTAACCTGATGAATAAGTGTTAAAATCGTTTCTATAAACTGCAGGCATAATTAACTGCGCACATTTATTACGGATGCTAAGTACATTAATTTTATTCTCAATCCAAATTTTATCATCATCGGTTAGTGGAAAAACCGAAGGATATTCGACCTGCAGGGAATAAATTTTTTCGATCGAATCCATTTGTGTTGGTGTCAGTCCTATGACACTAACAGCAATTAGCAAAATGAAAATTTGCAGAAAAATGATTTTATATTTCACGGATGAAAGTTTCTTTTTGATTTGTAGCTTTTATTGCCCTCTTTCAATCGCATCAATTACGGCATCGTGCAGCTTTGGTCTTATATGTAAAATCTTTTTATTTTCTCTGGAAGGATAAACTCTGTTGGTTAAAAAAACAACAAATAAATTTTTTACAGGATCAATCCATATTGAGGTCCCTGTAAAGCCTGTATGTCCGTATGACTCAACGGAAAAATTATTTCCGGCAGATGATCCTTTCCCAGATTTAAAGTCCCAGCCAAGTAAACGTTTGTTTTTAGAGCTCTTTTTTGATGTAAAAAGTTCCACGGTTTCCTTTTTAATAAATTGGTCGCCGTTTACCTCTCCATTATTAATCAGTATCTCAATCAGTTTGGTTATGTCTGCAGCAGTTGAAAACAAACCCGCGTGCCCGGCAACTCCGCCTAAAAGTGATGAGTTTTCATCGTGAACTTCACCTCTGATTAATTTCATTCGCCAATAATTATCCACTTCGGTTGGTGCTATTCTATGCTGTATTGAATCAGGGGGATTGAAAAAAGTGTCATTCATTCTTAATGGAATAAAAATTTCTTGATTGCAAAACTCATCAAAGCTTTTTTTTGATACTTCTTCAATTACCTTTCCTAGTACTATCATTCCTAAATCCGAATAAAGCGTTTTTGTGCCCAGTTCAAATTCAGATTCGGATTTATAGATATCATTTAAAATTTCTTCTTTAGATAAATTCTTTCCATAGTATTTCTTCCACGCAGGTAAACCGCTGTTGTGTAGCAGCAGATTTTTAATTGTTACTTTCTCTTTCCCGTTTGATGCGAATGATGGAATATATTTTGAAACTTCATCATTTAAACTGAAAAGTTTTTTATCAATACAAATCATTGCTCCGGTTGTTGTGGCTAAGACTTTTGTTAGAGAAGCAAGATCGTATATGGTGTTTAATTTCACTTTAGTGGAATTTTGTTTGTAAGTAAAATGTCCAAATGGTTTCTCCAAAATTGTCTTTGCATCTTTCCAGATTAAAATCACAGCCCCGGGAAAAGCGCTATCAGATATTGCATCTGTAATAACTTTTTCAACTTCAATAAAATCATAAACAATATTCTGCTTGGTTTTTTCGGTTGAATTGTTGCAAAACACAAAAAAGCAAATTGATAATAGAAGAGTTAGTGTAAAGAAATTATTCATTTTGAATAACAACCTTTTTCCCAAACAAAGGATCAATTCTAACGAATTTTGTAATTATAAATGCAGGTATAGTTGAGAAACAAATCCAGATAAAAAAATTCTGGTAACCAAACTGCTCCTGAATCCATCCGCTGATCATTCCGGGCAGCATCATTCCAAGTGCCATAAATCCTGTTGCAATAGCAAAGTGTGCAGTTTTGAACTCACCTTCTGAGATAAAAATAAGATATAGCATAAACGCAGTAAATCCAAAACCATAACCGAATTGCTCGATTGCAACGCAGATGTTTATCAAAATAAAGCTAGATGTTTGTGCATAAGAAAGATACACATAAACAAGATCGGGCAGATTTATTGCAATTAGCATCCACCAAATCCAGAACTTTAAACCATGCTTTGCGGCAGCTATTCCACCTATAATTCCACCTAAAGATAGAGCTATTATTCCAACAGTACCGTAGACTATTCCTACTTGGCTTGTAGTTAAAGCAAGTCCACCAGCCTCATTTGTATCAACTAAAAATGGAATCGTCATTTTGGCAAGCTGTGCTTCTGCAAAGCGGTAGAATAAAATAAATGCCAGAATAATCAGGATATCTTTCTTCTTAAAGAATGAAACGAAGGTTCGGATAAATTCATTAAAGAATTTTTTTAATTGAACTTCGCTTCTTTTATAATCACTTTTAGGGCGAGGTAGAATGAACAAATGATAAATAATAAATAAAACAAACAATCCTGCAAGAATAAAAAACGTAATCATCCAGGCATATGGAATATTGCCTGTAGATTCTTCAATCTGACCTGCAAGGATGACAAGCAATCCCTGACCTGCAATAAAAGCGATTCTGTAAAAAGTTGCTCTTATTCCGACAAAGAAAGCCTGTTCATGTTCTTCTAATCCCAGCATATAAAAACCATCTGCGGCGATATCGTGTGTTGCAGAGCTGAATGCCATCAACCAGAAGAATGCAAGTGTATATTGAAAAAAATTATCAGCGGGGATAGTAAATGCCACTCCAGCCAATGCAGCACCAATGAAGAACTGCATTATAATGATCCAAAATCTTTTCGTTTTTAATAAATCAACAACAGGGCTCCAGAAAGGTTTTATTACCCACGGCAGATAAAGCCAGCTTGTGTAAAGTGCAATTTCAGTATTCGAAATTTCCAGCCGTTTGTACATTAAAACAGAAACAGTCATCACAACTACATAGGGTAAACCTTCAGCAAGATAAAGTGTTGGGATCCAAAGCCAGGGTTTTCTTTCTTTGGCTTTTTTATTATTCATTCCTGTCCGCCTCAGGTTGAAATAATTCTTTTGGCTATTAGGATAGCCCCTGAAACTGGGGAAAGAGCAGGTGTTACAATTCTAATTTGTAGTAAGCTTTCTTTTATTTTTTTCTTTAGTAATTCTGAGTAGAAATTTTTATTATCTATAAGACTTCCAGTGAAAGAAACATCAAGTTTTTTTGTTGGAATTTTGTTTAAAATTGATTTTAGGTGAAGCACTAGTTCATCTGCTTCATCCGATAATATTTTATTTGCTTCACCATCGCCAATTTCTGCCGCGTCAATAACTATTTTTGCAATTGACGCAATGTCTAATTTTTCCTTATATACTTTATTAACTAGCTTGTCCGAAACTCCAAAATCAATTTTATTGTTCACTAATTCTGTGATTATTGTTTTTTCTCCGCGTCCATCAATTTCCTTTGATACTGCATTAAGTGCCTTTCTTCCAATGCGGTACCCGCTCCCTTCATCACCGATCAATCTGCCAAAGCCTCCAACACGATGGATATTTCCCTTATCATCTTTTCCGAAAAGAATGGAACCTGTGCCTGCAATTAAAATGCAACCTGCTGAGTCAGGAAATGCACCTTCCAGTGCAACTTGTGCATCACTTACAACTTTAACCCCTTTAAAATGAATCCCTTCGTTATCAGCATAATCTTTAAAGCTCATTTCAAGAAGTTCAGCATCATCTTTTCTGCCTGCCCCTGCAACACCAACTACAATCTGCTTTACATCGGAAAAATCACCTTTGAGTTCGAATAAACATTCTTCAATTGCTGCAAAAAGATTAGCAACCGTTTCTTTAACTCCGATTATTAAAAAATTAGATGGTTTGCCAACAGTCTGATAGATTATTTTTCCTGATAGATCAGCAATTGCACAATCTGTTTTTGTCCCGCCGCCGTCTATGCCGATTAAATACTTCATTTAAAAAATTTTTCTTAATATTTTATGTGCTAAAATACCGAAAACAGTGATATACGTAAAATAATTGCCGATGTTTATCCTCCATCATTTTATTATATTCACGCTTTAAATGAACAAAAGATTAATATTTTAATAAATGCAAAAATTAGAAGAACATTTCGCTCCTTTTAGAGAAAACATTGTGGGCTGGGACAAAACTTTTTTTTCACCTTTTGGTGAAAAAAGAATTGTTTACGCGGATTGGATTGCGAGCGGAAGATTATACAAGCTTATTGAAGATAAAATTAAAAACGTTTTTGGACCGCTTGTTGGGAACACACATTCGGAATCGAGTGAAACAGGCACTTCAATGACACGTGCTTATCATCTTGCACACAAAATAATAAAAAGACATTGCAATGCTGGAAAAGATGATGTTATAATCACCGCCGGCTCCGGAATGACAGGACTGATTTGTAAATTTCAGAGAATTCTTGGGTTAAAAGTTCCTGAACAGCTGAGTGACTATTTTCATTTTCCCGAAGAGCTTCGTCCAGTTGTGTTTGTTACACACATGGAGCATCATTCAAATCAAACAACTTGGCTTGAAACAATTGCTGATGTGGTTGTGATTGCGCCAACTAACAATGGTTTGGTAGATGTGGCTGATCTTGAAAAGCAATTAAAAAAGTATGAAAACAGAAAATTAAAAATTGGTGCATTTACAGCCTGTTCAAATGTTACGGGAATTGAAACATCGTATTATCAACTGGCGAAAATAATGCACAAACACGGCGGATATTGCTTTATTGATTATGCGGCTTCTGCTCCTTATGTAAAAATTGATATGCATCCTGCTGATCCAGAAGAAAAACTTGATGCAATATTTTTCTCGCCACATAAATTTCTCGGTGGACCAGGTGCATCGGGTGTAATGATTTTTGATTCACAGCTATACAAAAACAAAATTCCCGATCAACCCGGCGGCGGAACTGTTGATTGGACAAATCCATGGGGGCAGCATAAATTTGTATCAAATATCGAAGCGCGAGAAGATGGCGGTACTCCAGCTTTCCTGCAGGCGATTAAAGCTGCACTGTGCATCAAACTAAAAGATGAAATGAATGTTGAAAAAATGCGGAAGCGTGAAAAAGAATTAATTAACATTGCTTTTTCTGAACTAAAAAAGATTAACGGCTTGCACATTCTCGCCGGACATATTGAAGAAAGGCTTGGAGCGATTTCATTTTATGTTGAAGATATTCATTACAACCTGCTTGTAAAATTGTTGAACGATCGTTTTGGAATACAGGTAAGAGGCGGATGTTCCTGTGCAGGGACTTATGGGCATTATTTGCTGCACGTAGATCCTCTTCGCTCAAAACAAATTACAGATAAAATTAATGTAGGTGATCTATCGGAAAAACCCGGCTGGGTACGGATGTCAATTCATCCAACAATGACTGATAAAGAAATTTACTTTATTACTGATGCAATTGAGGAGACAGTAAAAAATATTGAAAAATGGCAAAACGATTATTCATACGATACAAATAAAAATGAATATTTTCATATTTCAATGTATGGGAAAGAGAAAGAAATAATAAAAAGTTGGTTCGATCTTTCACAAAAGGAATCTGTTGAGATAGATTAAAATCCTTTATCCTTCTGCAGTTGAATTTCATTAATTTTAGTTTAAATTATCATTCAAAGTTAAAATTTGCCGTGATATTTCGGCGGTAATTATTAAAGAGGATATGCAACATGGAAATAGGCGCATATGAAAAATGTAAACGATACATAGATTCTCACACACAAAAAAGTGAAACATCTTTTATTAAGCGGGAACTTTATCCATGCATAACAATTTCAAGACAAACAGGAGCGGGAGCAAAACCTGTCTGCGAAAAGTTAATTAAAATAATGAATTCGTATTCTGAGCCGGAAATAGTTAGCTGGGCTTTTTTCGATAAAAATCTGATTGAAAAAGTACTTGAAGACAACAAGTTACCGAAACAAATTTCAGAATTTATGACAGAAGGAAAATATAAACATTTGAATTCCGCAGTGTACGAAATGCTTGGATTAAAACCTTCCGAATGGACATTGATACACAAAACAACAGAGACAATTTTACAATTGGCAAGAATGGGAAACGTAGTGATAGTTGGTAGAGGTGCAAATGTGATAACTTCAAAATTAAAGAATGCATTTCACGTAAGATTAGTTGCTTCTACTGAAAAAAGAGTTAAACACATGATGACGCTTTTGGGATTGAATGAAAAAGAAGCTCTAAATCATATCAAGAAAGAAGATGAGAACAGAAAGAAATATATTAAATCATATTTTAATGCAGATTTTTCGGATCCACTGCTTTATCATTTAGTACTTAATACGGATTTGTTGACTCACGATGGCGCTGCAAATTTAATAGCAGAAGCAGTGGTGCAGAAGTTTTCACATCTGTTCCCGCAGTTTACACACTAAGAAAATGCTTTTATTATTTTTTGAATTTCTTCTTCTGTTATACCGCTGCCAAAGGTTTCAGGTTTTATTTGTTTTGGAATTTCTTGGGTGGGAGTAACTTTTTCATGATAAGTATATTCATCTTTTAAGGGCAAATTACCTGCACGTTCTCTTAATCTTTCTTCAATTTCTTTTAAAAACCAATCGTTTGCACCTTTATATTTTTGCGTCTCGAATTTATCAACAGCTTTACCTTCATTTACAGGATTAGTTTCGAAAGCAAGGCTTTTTACATTCATTAAATGTTTTGCTGTTACATTGTCTGAAATAATTGATCCTCCCCATGTGCCAGGACCTAAAGTCATTGACGGATCGAGTGCTGTGGTGTATCCAACTGCACCTACTGATGCAGGTGTGTTAACTAGAATTCTAAATGCTGGTTTCTCCAATGCAAATTTCATAATTATAGGTTGATCATTTGAGTGGATAACCATTGTGTGTCCGATGCCGCCAAAGTTTAAAAGATCTATACAGCGATGGCATCCTTCAAGCCAGCCATCAACAACGTAAAAAGATAAAATGGGGGATAGCTTTTCAATTGAAAGTGGCTCACTCTTTCCAACATCAAAACAATTTGCTGCTAATACTTTTATATCTTCCGGTACAGAAAAGCCTGCATACTTTGCAATAAATGGTGCAGGTTTTCCAACAATTTCAGGATTTATTCTTAGATTGTTTTGGATTGCATTTGCAAGTTTTTCTTTCTCTTCAGCATTAACAAAATAACAGCCCCGCAGTTTAGCCTCTTCAATTACTTTTTCTTTCAAAGGGAGATCAACAATCATTGATTGTTCAGATGAGCAAAGTGTACCGTTATCAAAAGTAGTTCCATAAATAATATCCGCAACCGCTTTTTGGTAGTTTGCGCTTCGTTCGATAAAAGCGGGTACATTGCCAGATCCAACTCCGTATGCAGGTTTGCCCGCACTGTATGCAGCTTTAACCATTGGTGTGCTTCCAGTTGCAAGAATTACTGCAATATTTTTATCATGCATTAAGGCATCGGTGCCTTCAATGGTTGGTTCAATCATACATTGAATTAATCCTATTGGTGCTCCTGCATTCTCTGCTGCTTCAGATAATATATTTAATGCCTCAGCGGTACATTTTACTGTTCGCGGATGCGGACTTGCAACTATTCCGTTTCTGCTCTTTAAAGAAATCAATGCTTTAAACATCGCAGTGGATGTAGGATTAGTAGATGGAACTAATGAACACACGACTCCCATCGGCGCAGCAATCTTTAAAACTTTACCGTTTGCTTCTTCAGCAATTATTCCGACGGTTTTAAGATTTTTAATTGATTGGTAAACATTTTTGGTGCTGAATTGATTTTTAATAATCTTGTCTTCGTAAACTCCAAATCCACTTTCATCACATGCCATTTTAGCAAGCTTTTCTGAAGCTTCATAGCCGGCTTCTGCCATCGCTTTAACTATTTTATCAACTTGCTGCTGATTGAAATGCTGGTATTCGAGCTGTGCCTCTTTTGCTTTCGCAGCCAGATTGCGTGCTTCCTGTATTGAGAGAAGGTCTTTATCTAAAATCATTCTAATCCTCTTGGTTGGTAGAAACAAATATATTCAACCTTAAAGAGAGTTTCAATTTGGAAAGACAATTTATTCTATAATTATAAAGTATTACGGAGTTTGGCTAACCCGGTTTTACTAACAGGAAGTTGTTTATCGTTCTTTAATATTATTTGGTAAGATTCTTTTCCTGTTTGTTCAAGATGCTGAATAAAATCAACATTGATAATATAAGACCGATGAATTCTAATAAAATTATTTTCATTTAAATGATTTTCAAAATATTTCATCGTTTTCTGTTTTAAAAATCTACCCTGGTCGCAATTTATTTTTACATAATCATCCTGCGCTTCTATCCATTTTATTGTTTCAACAGGTATGATTGAAATTTTGCTACCTTCTTTTATTACCACTCTTTCTAAAAATTCAATTTTCTTTTCGTTGTGGTCAATTATGTTTTTAATTACTGAATCGTGTTCAAATTTATCCTGCAGATGATTGAATGACTTTTTAAGTGCATCGTTAAATCGATCTTCTGAAAATGGTTTTAAGAGATAATCTGCGGCACTAACCTCAAAAGCTTTAATAGCATATTGATCAAAAGCTGTTGTAAATATGATTACAGGTGGTTCTTCTAAAAGTTCTATCATTTCAAAGCCGCTTATTTTTGGCATTTGAATATCAAGAAAGATTAAATCAGGTTTTAATTCATTTATTTTTTTTATTGCATCAAATCCGTTTGAGCATTCGGCAACGATTTCTACCTCAGAATTTTTCTTTAAATAACCCCTGGTAATTTCTCTTGCCAGTTTTTCATCATCAATGATAATGGCGCTCACTTTACTTTTTTTCATTTAAACTCTGGATTTTGTTCAAGGTTTTCCTCACAAGGAATAAATAACGTCACACTAAAAATACCGTTTTCTTTTTTTACTTCCATCAAATCATTTCGATGGTAAATTAAATTTAATCTGTCGTTTATGTTTTTAAGTCCAACACCGGCACCTTTTCCTGGTTTTGAAGTCTCATCAAAATTATTTTGCAAATATATTTTTAAATATCCATCATCAAAACTACACCTAAGTTTCAGGCTAACTTTATCTAGAGTTTCGTAGACTGCATGTTTAATGACATTCTCAAACAAAGGCTGCAAAATCATATTTGGTATTTCTGCTTTACTACAGCCGTCATCAATATTTTCTGAGTAATCAAATTTATCTTCAAATCTTATTTTTTCAATTTGAAGATAGAGACGGATGTTTTTTAACTCTTCGCTCAGTTTATTTTTTTCTTGCTCATTTGTTGCAAGAATGTAGCGCAGAAAATCCGCAAGCTTAATTATCATTTCTTTCGCTTTTTTCGGATCGATTTCTGTTAATGCACTCATCGAGTTCAGGCTGTTAAAAATAAAATGAGGATTTATTTGAAACTTAAGTGATCGAAGCTCAGCCTGGGTAATTAGATTTTTTAACTCCGATTCTTTTACGGCTCTTTCTTTAGATTCATTATGATAGGAAACGATATAATAAAATGAAACTACCATTGCATACAAAACCCATCCTACTAAGAAACGCCAGAGTAATGTATTGTAAAAAAATGTTTCATACTTATCTCCGAATCCAAGTATTGCAATCATTACAATGTATGTAAGCAGCATCCATAGACCGGATGATATAATTGCACTTATTTCATGACCGAGTATTACTTTTAAAATTTTATTTTGTTCAATTGAAATGTATTTAGCGGGATAAAACCAGATGATTGTAAATCCGCATAAAAGAATTGTGGAAACAAAGCTATCGGCAATGGAAGTTTTAAAGTCTACATTAAGCCCGAATTGAAGAATTAAGAAACTAATTACAGTGTATGATAAACAATATGCAATCAGAATAGAAAAATTTTTAAAGCTCCGTAAAATCGGATTATCTTGCATCTTTATAAAATCTTACAAGTATGTTTTAATTTCACCACCGCCAAACATTGCTAACCCTTTTATGTGCAGAGTTCGTGATTGATCAACTACAATACTTGGGTTGCGAACACTCTTATTTGAAAAACCGCCAAGTATTGATGTTACATTCACAACAATGTTCCATTCTTTTGGAACAATAATGGTTGTTCCTCCAAAAAGACAGAGCACATCAATTACATTATCACCTTCGGCGAGATTACAATTCATGAAATTTAATTCTGAACCACCAAAAATTGCAGTTACATTTCCGCCTTGAAAATTGCTTGAGGAAATTAATTTTGTCCCTCCACCGAAAATTGATACATCATCGATTTTGTCCTTATTTATTTTAGATGTTCCAAAAGAGCCATCTATTTCGGCATCACTCTTTCTCTTTTTAAGAATGATGTAAATTCCCAAAATAATTAATATTATTGGAATAATTATTCCTGCATCATAATCTACCTGAGGAAAAATTCGCGGCACAAGAAACAGACCTCCAATTCCGGTAAGAATTCCTCCAAGAAATTTTTTTTCGGTGTTTATGAGTATAAATAATCCTATTACCAGCATTATAAAGGGCCAGGAAAACACAACATGCGAAAACCGGAAGTGAAGAATATCCATTGTGTTTAATAGAAATATTCCCCCGAAGAATATTAATATTCCACCAAGTAAAACCCTTTTGTCAATTCCG
>CBDUAV010000079.1:0-13898 GCA_965365225.1 uncultured Ignavibacteria bacterium
TGCATTCATCAAACCAAAACGATTTTTCTTTTACATCATTAAGTGCTGCGTAATTCTCTCTCATTAATTCCCATTCATTTATTTGAGAGTTGAAAAGAAAATTAGCAGCATCGGCATAAAGATTCTGTTTTATCAGCTCATCCAGCTTTTCGTTCTTTAAAATGATATCTTTAATCATAAAAAATTAGGTGCGAAATTTATTTATTTGTTGTCGCGCTTTAATCTCATTAGTTCGCAGAAAATCTTTATATATATTATTCTTATTTTCCTGCTCATTCGAAAGAGAAGCATCGGTGTTTCCTTCCCATCTCCTGCATAAATAAATCGGTTCGTAAATCCTGCCAATTTTATACTCGCGGGAAATTGCAAGTCCCATTGAGTAATCTTCTCCATAACTAACATTCGGAAATTTTATTTCTTTTGCAAGCTGGGTATAAAATGCACGTGGTGCTCCAAGTCCATTAATTCTCAGAGCATTGTTGGGTCCGTTTTCCGTAGTCCATTCCCTGTGATCAATAATTCCGGGCGGAATTTCTTTTAAGTTATAATCGGTTAACTTATAGCTGCCAATTACCATGGCACATTTTTCATCATAAAATTTATCAACTATCTTTTGTAGTGCATTCCCATCTGAATAAAGGTCGTCGCTATCCAGTTGAACCGCAAACTTTCCACACATCGGATGAAATAGAGCTTCATTCCAGCAACCGCCTATCCCTAAATCCTTCTGCTCTGGCAAAATATGTACTACCCGCTCATCAGAATCGGAAATCTTCTTTATGATTTCAGACGTTCCATCATTGGAGTAATTATCAACTACAATTACATTAAAAGAAAATTTTGCTTTTTGTGTCAGCGCAGAGTTGATGGCATCTTTTATTGTCCCAGCTCTGTTTTTGACGGGTATGATGACAGATGCTTCTATTTCAGATTTTTTTTCAAATTCAATCTCCTTGATCGATTCAGCATTAATTAGTGCACCAATTTCCTTTAAATGGTGTGTTACAACTTTTTCATATTCTCTTTGAATGGAATGGTTTTTGGGATCAACATATTCAAATAATTTATTTTGCAAACCATTTTTGCTTTTTCCTGTTTTGTAAATTGGTTCCTGCAATTTTTTAATGGGAGCATTTCTCGAAATTGTAAGCCTTAAATCATAAAGCCCCGAGTAATTTAGCTTTTGCCTCGAAGAGTAAAGATTTTCAGAGAATTTTTTTAATTCTTCTGTGGGAATCAAAATTAGATTGCCAAAATCAAAATCATCTCTTATACTTCCGTACTGATAATCAATTAAATAGTGGATCTCATTTTTTCCTTCCCTGATCTCATAAAAATCAGAATAAACCCAACCCGCGTTAGTGTTTTTTGCGTATGAAATTAATTCGTTAAGACCACTTTCCTCAATTTCAATTTTTCTATCGCAAATAATCAAAATCAAATAAGTAGAGTCGGATGCATTACTTATTTTCTTTAATGTTTCACTACCAAAAAATTGTTTTGATTCAATCAATAAATCTGCTTCAATGTTTAATTTGCTATCCCCGGATACAACCAGGATTTGATGAATAGAGGTGGCTTTTTTGAGGCTCGAAATTAATTCCGAGCAAATATCATTGTTAAAAGAAAATATTAATGCAGAAACTTTATCGTTGTTATATTGATCCATTAACATTTAATTGACGATTTCTTTATTGTAGAAATCAATTGTCTGTTCTGTTAACTTTTCTATATTAAAGTTATCAATAACTCTTTGTCTGGCATTTTCTCCAAGTTCAATCCTAAGCTCCTTTGAATTAATTAGCCTTACAAGTTTTTCCTTCAAATCGATATAATTTCTTTTCTGAAACAATAATGAAGTAAAGTTATCAACTGCTATATCCTGCACTCCATCGGAGTTAGTGCAAACAGATGGTTTTTTCATCGCCATTGCCTCAATTAAAGCTATTCCAAAAGCTTCTGAATGAGATGGAAAAACAAAAATATCCATTGCTTTTAATACATCAGCAGTATCACTTCTAAATCCGGTAAATGTGACATTTTTCAGATTGTATTTTTCTGCAAGTGCTTTAATGTATTCAGCATAACTATCTTCTCCCCTGCTTGATTCTCCAACAATCAAATACCTTAAATTATTATAATCGACATTTAAATCTCTAGCTGCCTGCAGAAACTCTTCATGTCCTTTACCCGGCGTAAACCTTGCCAACATTCCTAATACTATTTCTTCTGTTTTAAAATTAAATTCGCCTCTAACTTTTTCTCTGTCAACAATATTGGGATCAAATAGATTAATATCGACACCGTTTGGTAAAATAGAAACTCTTTCCGGGCTAACGGGACATGTCTCTATAAGATTGTTCCTAATTACTTTACTTATGGCAAAAAGCCTATCAACTCTTTTATAGAGCTTCTTATGCAAAAAATCCTTTTTGGTAATTCCGGAACCCACATGTTTTGTTAAAAAAAGTGGCATTTTTTTTCTAGAAAAAGCAATAGCTGGAACTAATATCCATAAGTCCTTTGATGCCTGTGCATGAATAATTGAGTAATTATTTCTTTTTAAAGATAGCGACGTTTTCAAAATACTTGCGGGATGAATGTAACTGTCTGCTTTAACAGTTTGAATGATAATTCCAATATTATTGGCTTCAATATGAAGTCGCGAATCTTTATTGCATAGCAGTTCAACAGAATAGTTTTTTTTAATAAGCTGTTTGATTAAAACAAGAGTGTACATTTCCATTCCACCCCAGCTTTTGGACAAACAGGAATAAAGTAGTTTCATTAACCTTCCATTAATAAATTCTTTTTAAGTCGGCGTGTGAAAAGTAATGGAGCAATATTTCATCAAAATTAAAACCCATCTCAGCCATAACAGCAGCACCAATTTGACAAAGCCCAACTCCGTGCCCCCATCCAGCGCCATATAATATAAATTTTTTGGGGATGTTGTCTCCAATTTTTTCAATTACAAAAGCTGAGCTATACAAATGCGAATTGGAAAGCACTCTTCTTATTTCAAGTTCCTTTCCAATTACAAGAGTTTTTTTGGTTCCAACAATTTTAAGCCTAACAAGTCTTGCAGAATTACCTCTCTCCACCGGAATCAAATCAATAATCTCACCGAAATCAATTGCGGTTTTTTCATTAATTATTTGTGCAAGCTCATTTTGCTCATACTCAATTTTCCACCTATAAAAATCTTTTGTTTCGCGATCGTAGTCTACAAGTATATGTGAAAGAATTTTTGCATCAGCAGTATCGCAATATGCTGGTGGATTTCCCAATATCCATTTTCTTGCATTTTCTTCTTTCGAAAAATCAATTTTATAAATTTCCGGTTCGTATTTATAATCAATTATAGAGGTGAGATAATTATGCCTTGCAGCTTCCCAAACATTTTCAAATGATTCGGTAATGCCACCGCAACATTTCGAATATCTTGTATCACAAATTTTATCCTTATTTAAAAGTACGATTCCCTTGGTTTGCTCAATTGCGGTATATGCACTTTCAGAAATTATTTTTGTTACACCCTGAAATCGCTGGCAATGATCATCTGCACACACATCGAATAATTTATGATCTTCGCGGTCGTACCATTTAATTAATTCTTCTTCAAGTTCAACAAAAGATTTTGTACTTTCTTTACTTGTAGCAACTTTATTCGATTTTTCCATTTGTGCTAAAATCCAGCTTCGAGCAATAACTGCTTGTGCTTTTAATAATTCAATTGAACTTTTGGCACTCATCTCAGAGGAAATTACACTTGTTAAATATTTTTCAAGCGGAAGAACATTAATGGCGGCTATCTCATCTTTATCTTTTACTAATTTAAGAGCAAAGTTGAATCGTTGCTTTTCTCTTCGTTCCCAGTGAAACTTAAGTCCAATTATTACATCTCGGATTAAGAATGATTCTGAGACTGGATTTGTTGGATAGAGTGTAAGCTCATTTTCAATTTCAATTTTAGTCTTTTTGCTTTTGCAGACAATTTTATCATTTTTTATTTCTGCAGTGAAAACACCACTAAAGGTTTCGTTAATTCCAGGTACATTGAAATCGCCATAAAGTTCAAACTTTAATTTTGTATCGATCAGTATTCCAACGTTAATTAGTGGTTCTTCAAAAGGTATCATTATACTAAGTATTATTTGTTACTGAAGAAACTAACTTTTTTTAAAGCAAAATAAAATATAATGAATAGTTTAATTTGATTTGAGCACCTTTAGCAATTATGCTTTTAATATTATTCACCAAAGCTCTGTTTAGCACCTAAAATTGAAAGGTGCCAAGCAAGTAGATTTTTAAATCGTATAAATGAACTATCTTTGGAAGTGGCTGTGTTGAATGATATTTTAGTCAATAAAAACAAGTTTGTTTTTATTAGTGAAGTGTTTTCTGTACTCATTGATTAAGGAGATCGTGTCAAAAACTATTATAATTTCAATTTTGCTTACAGCACTTTTAATAGTAATGTTTGCCCTATC
Source organism: uncultured Ignavibacteria bacterium (assembly GCA_965365225.1). Classification (GTDB taxonomy): domain Bacteria; phylum Bacteroidota; class Ignavibacteria; order Ignavibacteriales; family Ignavibacteriaceae; genus IGN2. The sequence goes on from CBDUAV010000079.1 coordinate 4,494, forward strand.
AGGCATTGGTGTATTAAACTTTTCAGTAAGTGAAATACTTTGCCTTCTTTTGATAGTTGCAGGGATCGGTTTGGCATATATTGGGCTTAGCGATAGAACAGATACTGTTATTTTTTTAGGGACTTCTCTATTCCTTGTTGGTATATTGATATTAACAAATCTAAACTTCGAAGTGAAAATTGAAGGCACTGCATACGCACCAATTATCTTGCTTATTTCAGCAGTTAGTTTTTTAATGATTTACATTAGTACTCCATCCCGAAAATTTAATATTCTAATTTCGCTACTATTATTCATCTCAGCATCAATATTGTTTTTAATACAAACAAAATTTGAGCCTGGTAGATTCATCGGGGCGATTTTACCTTTTTTAGAAATTTACTGGCCGGTAATTGTTATTTTCTTACTGCTGGTAATTTTATTGTGGAGAGAAAAATAAAGTTCGTTTTTATTTACACCAAAGAAATACTTTTACTGCTACCCTCTATATAAGAAATACCCAATCGTTTTTTTAGAATGTCTATTTCTTCCTGCTTGGAATCAAGATCTCCGGAAAATTTAAAGTACATAAATGTAATTAGTAGTAGCACAACGATAAATAAAACCAATGATAGGAGTAATGATTTTTTTGTATTTTTTTGAATTGCTCCTATTTCACTTGCAATATGTGAGCTGACAAATTCCTTAGTGGTTTTTTCGATTAATTCTTTATTTAAAATTGATTTGGATATTGATTCAGCCTGTTTGGGTTTTTCTTCAACAACTGGTTCAGCAGTTGATTTTTCCTGAGAAGGAACTTGAGCCAAATCATATTCTTTAATATCTTTATCATCATCTTCAATCGTTATTCCCTCTTCAGATTTATCACTTAATTGTTCAGAGGTTTCTGCTGTTTCCTCAACGGGTTTTTTCTCTTCCTTCTGACTTTTTATTTCATCGCGTAATTTGTAGAGTTTTCGTGCAACTTTATCTTTTAATTCCCAGTTCGGTGTTTCAATTAATAGTGCAGATGGAAGAAGAGCAACAAGATTCTGGAACTCTCCTAATTCTTCCCAGGGAAAGTTTTCGTCTTCAATCATTAAAGAATTTAGGCTTGCCTGATCATCCTCACTTATACAACCGATTGTACTAAGTTTTATCAATTCTATTTTTTTCTTGTTTTCCATTGTGAGTTTATTCAGAAACTAATTTTTGTTGAAGAATGCTGAGTGCAAGCTGCAGTTTAGATTTAACTGTTGGAAGCGGAATTTTTAATTTTTTTGCTATCTCTTTTTCGTTTAACCCTTCGTAGTAAGATAGCTCTAAAACATATCTTTGGGCTTCTGTTAAGGAGTTTATAGTTTCTTTTACCACCTCACCGTTATTGAGTATTTGTTCCAGGTTTAACGGTTTAATCGAATTGGAAAGTTTAGGTAAGATTCTTTCTTCTTCAAATTTATCATCATAGTCCTCAATTCCGTCTTTCTGCTGATTTCTGTTTAAAGTATCAATAGCTTTATTACGTGCAATTGTTACCAGCCATGTATAAACATTGTTCGTTTTAAAATCAAATTGATCAATCTTTTTCCAGATAATTACAAATACATCTGAAAGAATTTCTTCGGCAATTTCTTTATCATCAATAATTTTTTTTATAAGTGTATACAGAATTGGAGAATACCGATCGTAGAGCTGCTCTAGTGCTTTGGAATCATATCCAGCAACTTTAAGCATTAATTCGCTATCCGACATTTTATTGTTTTCAGCCAACTATAATTTCCTTTATTGGATATTTTTTTGGAATAAAACTAAAATTATAAGCCGTAAAAAGCAATTTAAGTGCCAAAACTATTCAGGCAATAGTTTAAATTTATTGAATATTGCAATTTTTTAGATCGGTTAAGGAAGGAAGTAAGAATTTCACTAAAGTTTGAAAGTAACTGGTATTGTAACCTGAACTTTTACCGGTTTGCCTCTCTGAATTCCCGGTTTAAATTTTGTTTGAACAATAGCATTTATAGCAGCCTCATCACATCCTAAACCAATACCCTTTATTACCTCTGCTTTGGTAACATTTCCTGATTCATCTACAAAGGCAAGAACCAAAACTTTACCCTCAACTCCGGCTCTTTTTGCAATTTCCGGGTAAACAATCCTTTTTTGAATGCCACTTATTCCACCTAAGGGTTCAGGCATTTCTTCAACAGCAACAAAATAAACAGGTTCTTCATCAACTATTTGTATTTCTTTAGGGGGTAACTGTTTTTCAGAAAATGTACTTGTTATAAGATTATCATTTATTTCAGGATTATTTTGTTCATTTTCAACAATCAACTGCGCTTCAATGAATTCGGGAGTTTGCGGCGGAGGAAAAACCGGTTTTTGTGATTCTTTTTCCTTTTTTGGTTCAATAATTTCCGGTAAAGCTTCAGGTTGGTTGTTTTCCTCTATCGGCAATTGTATTTGTTCTGGCTGAATATTTTCTGTTTCAACTTGTTCTATGTTTTCCACAGTTACTATAGATTGATTCTCATTGGGAATTACTCTGCTTTTCGAAATAATCACTTCAGTTTCTTTTTTTGCCAATAGTTTCTGTTCCTCAATATCATTGTCAATGATATTAAAATAAATAAATCCCGTAACAGCAATAATTAATATCGCTGTGCCTGCAGCAATTAAAATACTTCTTCTGAATAATCTGATTTTGGATTTTTTTGGTTTTGGATTTTTAACAATTGGGATTTCTTCAATATGTTCTTCTTCCAATACTTGAAAATCTGGTTGGGTAACCTCAGCTTTCTTTTCAGTATCTTTTATTTTAAAAAGTTTAGATTTTACTTCTTCAAATTCACTTGTGTGATCTACTATTTTCAATCCGGTTTCTTTAGAACGATTTTGCTCAAGCAACTCATCGGGAATATTAATATTTTCTAATAACTCCTCCTCCTCCTTTGAATTTATAATTTTTTGTTGATTTTTAATTGGCGTCGGATTAAGAACTTCTTTCGTCTTCATCTTTTCAATATTCTCAATTTCACTTAATATCCTTACTTTCAAATTCTTCATTGGCGATTCCTGATTTACAACCATTGAAATCAGCGCGGCCAAATTTTGATACTCGCCCATTTCCTTCCAAGGAAAATCTTTTTCAGTTTGCATTGCTTGCAAAAGCTCTGAAGCATCTTCCATATTTGTGCTTCCCATGACTTTTAGCGTAATTAAATATAATATTTTTGATCTATCCATTTTACTGCACCAAATCTCTTGTTTTTTCTAAAAGGATATCTGTTGCAACCTGCAATTTTGATTTAACTGTTGGAAGTGGAATTTTTAACTTTAACGATATTTCAGTTTCATTTAGCCCTTCGAAATAAAACAGAGATAAAACGTAACGCTGAGCATCTGTCAACCCTTTTATCATTTCGCCTATTTCATATTTAATTTTTTGAGCATCCTGCAGTTTTAGTGGTTTAATTTTATTGGATAGATTCGGAAGGATACTAAAGCGCTCATAATCTTCATCGTAATCTGCTAGTTCTGAATTTCCTCGCTGTCTCTTTAAAGAATCGATGGCTTTGTTTCTTGCCAGCAAAACTAAACTCGTAAAGACATTATCTTTTTCAAATTCCTCAATCCTTTTCCAAATAATCAAAAATACTTCTATTAAAATATTCTCGGCGGTTTCTTTATCCGTAACAATTTTTTTAATAAGTGAGTACAGAACTGAAGAGTAGCGGGCATACAATTGCTCGAAAGCCTGCATATCTTGCATGGCAGCATTCGAAAGTAGTTCGCCATCAGTTAGAGGATTGATTGAGACTAAACTATCAGCCCCATCGGGTTTTTGCATCATTGTTCTCAATTGAGATTTAAGCTAAAAAGCTCAATTTCAGTGCCGTATCAAACCTTTAATTGTGATTCATGCTTACACCTCAATTTGTTATTTTTACACTTTGGAATTTCAATCAAGGTAAAAATGACATCTAAAGAAATAAGAGAACAGTTTCTTAATTTTTTCAAAAACAAAGGGCATAAAATTGTCAGCAGTGCACCGGTAATACCTTTTGATGATCCCACACTCTTATTTACCAATGCTGGGATGAATCAATTTAAAGATGTTTTTTTGGGTGCAGGTAAACGCGATTACAAACGTGCAACTGATACACAAAAATGTATTCGAGTTAGCGGTAAGCATAATGATTTGGAAGAAGTCGGACACGACACCTACCATCATACGTTCTTCGAAATGCTCGGTAACTGGTCTTTTGGTGATTATTATAAAGCCGAAGCAATTGAATGGGCGTGGGAACTTTTAACCAAGATTTGGAAACTTCCTAAAGAAAGACTTTGGGCAACAGTGTATAAAGACGATGATGAGTCATTTGAATTGTGGAGAACAAAAACTGATATCAATCCTATGCACATTTTAAAGTTCGGAGAAAAAGATAATTTTTGGGAAATGGGCGATACCGGTCCTTGCGGTCCCTGTTCTGAAGTTCACATAAATGTAGGTGATGATTTTGATAATCCCGATTACGTAAATGCGGGAACGCCCGAGTGCATAGAAATTTGGAACCTGGTTTTCATTCAATACAATAAAGATGAAAATGGAAAGCTTCACGATTTACCCTCAAAACACGTGGATACAGGAATGGGATTCGAGCGAGTATGTGCTGTGCTTCAAAATAAAAATTCTAATTACGATACAGATGTTTTTTCTCCCTTAATTGAAGAGGTTTCAAAACTAAGCGGTGTTAAATATGAAAAAGAGGAAGATTGTATTCCTATGCGAGTAATTGCAGATCACATTCGTACATTAGCATTTGCAATTGCAGACGGTGCTGTTCCCGGAAATGAAGGAAGAGGATATGTGCTGCGAAGGATTTTAAGAAGAGCTGCCCGATACGGTAGAAAGATTAATCTTATTGAACCATTTCTCTTTAAACTAGTTGATATTCTAGTGAAAACTATGGGGGATATATTCCCTGAAATAAAAGAAAAAAAAGATTATGTAAAAAAAGTTGTTAAAGGCGAAGAAGAAAACTTCAACGCAACGCTTGACCGCGGAATTGATTTGTTTGAAGATATAATTGAAAAACTGAACAAGAAAAAAGAGAAAATTATTCCGGGAGAAGATGTTTTTAAACTTTACGATACCTTTGGTTTTCCTGTTGATCTTACAAATATAATGGCAATTGAAAAAGGTTTTTCTATCGACGAGGTAAAATTTAATGAGCTGATGGAACAACAAAGAGAGCGGTCGAGAGAAAGCGGAAAATTTATTGTGCCAAAAGAGGTACTCAAATCCATGTCGGGCAATCAAGAATTTAAAACTAATTTTATAGGTTATGATTACGGCAACTTGCAATCCAGGACGTCCATTAAAAGCTATGCTGCTCCTTTCTTAATCTTGGAAGAAACTCCTTTCTATGCTGAATCGGGTGGCCAGATTGGTGATACAGGATTAATTTTATATAAAGATAAGAAGTTACATGTGATCAACACTGTTAAAGATGGTGACCTGCACCTTCATGAGGTGGCTGGGATGATTGATTTAAGCCCTGGTACAGAAATAATTGCACAGGTTGATGAAAATCGTCGCTGGGATATCATGCGTAATCATTCAGCGACTCATTTTCTTCACGCAGCTTTGAGAAAGATTTTAGGCAATCATGTTCAACAGGCAGGATCTTATGTTGGACCTGATCACTTAAGATTTGATTTCACCCACTTCACTAAGCTTAGTCCAGAAGAGTTGAGTGATATTGAGGCACTTGTAAATCAACAGACTAGGAAAAATTTAACGAGACAGCGTCATCCTGATGTTCCTATAGAAGAAGCTAAAAAAATGGGTGCGCTGATGTTCTTCGGCGATAAATACGGCGATGAAGTAAACGTCATTCAGTTTGGAGACTTCACAATGGAATTCTGCGGCGGGACACATGTAAATAATTCTTCGCAGATTGGTTTATTTAAAATTACCAGCGAAGCTTCAATTGCTAGTGGTGTAAGAAGAATTGAAGCGGTAACTGGTGCAGGTGTAGAAAAATATATTCAATCACAGCTCGAGCATATGAAACAGTTCGGTCATAGGATTGATGAGCTGCTTGAAACAAAGAAGAAACTCGAGAAAGAAATTTTAGAATTGAAGCTAAAAGACAAACTCGGTCAACTTGATCATATTCTTTCGCTACATTCTGTAGAAAGAAATATTAAAATTTATAAGGGAAAAGTTCATGCAGATAGTATGGATGAACTTAAATCTTTCGGTGATGAATTAAGGACTAAAATAAAAAGTGGAGTGGGTGTTCTAATTTCTCAGATTGAAGATAAGGTAGGGATAGTTGCAGTTGTAAGTGATGATTTGATAAAAGAAAAGAAACTTAGCGCTGGAAAAATCGTTGGCGAGCTTGCAAAATTAGTCGGCGGCGGCGGCGGTGGTCGTCCGCATCTTGCAACTGCCGGTGGGAAAGATGTTTCCGGAATCTCAGACTCTATAGGTAAAGTTGAAAATGTTGTTGGTTCTTTTTTATAAATCCTTTACCGACAATGCCTAAAGCAAAAATAAAATATATCTGTTCAAACTGTGGATATGAATCACTTCGCTGGTTGGGTAAATGCCCTGAATGTGAAAGTTGGAACTCTTTTACAGAAGAAATAATCGAAACTTCAAAGCGCATACCAACCATCACAAAATTAAAATTTGAATTAAATACAATCGAAACGATCTCCGCTTCTGAAGATGACAGAATAAAAACCGGAATCGGAGAGTTCGATAGAGTGCTTGGCGGCGGATTGATGCCCGGTTCAGTTATATTACTCGGCGGTGATCCGGGAATTGGAAAATCTACCCTTGCAATGCAGGCTTCTTCAAATATAAATCAAAAAGTTTTATATGTGACCGGCGAAGAATCAGAAAAACAGATAAAACTTCGTTCAAGCAGATTAAAATTAAAATCATCCAACTTTTATGTTCAGGCAGATACAAATCTATCAAATATTTTAGGTGCAATTAACCAGCTTAATCCTTCCGTTGTTGTCATTGACTCAATTCAAACAATGTATCGAAGTGAATTAGATAATTCCCCAGGCACAATAACACAAGTACGTGAATGCACATCGCTTTTAATGGATGAAGCAAAGAAGAAACATTTTTGTGTTATAATAATCGGACATGTTACAAAGGAAGGAATGATTGCCGGACCAAAGCTGCTCGAGCACATGGTCGATACTGTTGTCCAGTTTGAGGGTGAATCGAATTACTCATTTAGAATTTTACGCGCACAAAAAAACAGGTTTGGCGGCACTAACGAAATTGGTGTCTTTGAAATGCATGAAGATGGGCTGCGCGAGGTTAAAAATCCCAGCGAGTTATTTTTAAGTGAGAGAGAGAAACAAACACCCGGTTCTGTCGTTACTTCAAGCATAGAAGGGACACGTCCGATTTTACTGGAAGTTCAGGCACTTGTAACACCATCTAATTACGGCTACCCGCAAAGAGTATCAAATGGTTTCGATCAGCGAAGACTCTCAATCCTTCTGGCAGTGCTTGAAAAAAGAGCAAAACAAATGGTATCAGCAACAAATGTTTTTGTAAATATTGCCGGGGGAATTCGCGCTTCAGAACCTGCAGTTGATCTCGCTGTTTCAGTGGCTATTGCTTCGAGTTTGACTGATAAAGTAATTAACAATCAAACAATTGTAATTGGTGAAGTTGGACTCGGTGGAGAAATTCGCAGTGTAGGTCAAATTGAAAAAAGATTACAGGAAGCCGAAAAACTGGGCTTTAAATCTGTAATAATTCCTGTAAGTAATTCAAGAGGTTTAAAGAGCAAGAATAAAATAAAAACAATACCTGTTGAAGATCTTCAACAAACAATTGAGATACTTCTAAAGTAACGGCAGTGTAATACCCATAAATGAAATTATTTCATCAATACTTGTTATTCGAAGTCCTGCCACGACGGGATTTCGCCCCGATTTATCGGGACTCAATTTCTATTTGACCAATAGCATCTTCTTGGTCTGAACAAATCCTTTTATCCTTAGTTGATAAAAATAAATTCCGCTTGGAAGTTTAGAAGCATTCCAGTCATAGCTATAAGTGCCTGCACTTAGTTCTTTCGAAACTAATATATCAATTTTTTTTCCAAGGGTATTAAATACTTCAAGAGTCACAAATGACGATGCAGGCACAGAAAATTTAATTTTTGTTGAAGGATTAAATGGATTGGGAAAGTTTTGAAATAGAAAATAATTATTAACGCCCAGATTTATGTTGGAAATATGACCATCATCCACTAAAGTTAAGGGATGAAGCGATTCTCTAAAGTTCCCTGAGGTGAGGGCTGAGACATAATATTCAGATTGAAATCCGGGATCATAAATTTTGGAACCGATTCCATTTATAACAGGATCATCAGTTTTATAGATTGTAGTATGATTAAATGATTGGTTAGAAAATGCAATAATAAGTTCCTTTGTAATTTTATTATCATCCAAAAAATCCCCAAATGCCATTGCTGTTACGTGCCAGTAATTATCCGGACCGAAAAATATATGTGATGAATCGAATGAAAAATGATCTAAAGCCGTACAATAAATCTTAGTATCCAGCATGCCAGAATTTGAGAGTGCAAATATCAATCTGTCCTTGAAGATACCATCATTACCAAAATCACCAGCAGTCATCTCTGTCACAATATACTCATTGCTTGGACCGAACCAAGGTGAGCCACTTATAGAAATTCCGGTTGTTGAGATATCATCTACATAAATATAAGATTCTGTAAGCTGTAAATGAGAAATAGCAGTTACAAGTTCGTCTCTTCCATCACCGTCGAAATCTCCTGCCGTTAAAGCTGTTACTCTGAAATTACCTGATGAGTAAATCTGATATTCTACTATGCTTCCAGCTTCACCGTCGTCACTCACAAATATGCTGCAATTACTTCCGATTTGGACAGCAGTAACTATTTCAGAATCTCCATCGCCATCAAAATCGCCCGATATCATAGCCGAAACATTACCCTGAATATTTTCAATCAACCTTTCATCCGGCTTGTTTCCACTTTCGTTGTAAAAAATATTTCCATTATCAAATACGGTTATGAGTTCATCATCGCCATCACCGTTGCTTCTATATCCTTCTTCAATCCTAAAGCTTAAGTCGTATAAAATTTTGCTTCCTTCCAGATCATTACTACCCTGAAAATCACCAGCTGCTGCAGCATCGACATTGTTGTCAAAAAAATAAATCGATCCCTCATCCGGCGATTGACCATTTCCGATATCACTCACAACTATTTTACTGTTAATTTGACCATTGAATGCTGTAACAAGAAAATCTATATCGTAAAATTCAGTTTCTACGGCTTCTGCATAGTACTGCTGATCTAACCACCGATTTACTGCATCTTCTTCATT
>CBDUAV010000080.1:0-13659 GCA_965365225.1 uncultured Ignavibacteria bacterium
AATATTAAAGGTATTCAAGCCGTTACTCGGTTGCTGCCAAACACACCGCAGGTTGGTGTTTTCGATACTGCATTTCACGCGAAAATGCCACCCAAATCTTATTTATATGGAATTCCGTACGAGCTGTATAAAAAATATAAAATCCGGCGTTATGGATTTCACGGTACGTCTCATCTTTTTGTTTCACAGCATGCTGTTAAAAAAATGGGAAAATCCGTTGCTGAATTAAAAATTATCACTGCGCATTTAGGAAACGGCTGCAGTATAGCGGCAATAAAAAATGGGCATTCAATTGATACTTCTATGGGTTTCACTCCGCTGGAAGGTTTATTAATGGGCACACGTAGCGGTGATCTTGATCCATCTTTAATTCTTTATATTATGGGTAAAGAGGGTCTTTCACTGCACGAAGCGAGCACAATGCTAAATAAGCACAGCGGATTGATTGGAATAAGTGGAGAGAGCAGCGATATGAGGGAAATTCTTGCAGCTGTCAAAGATGAACAGCGACGATCAGTGTATGCATTTGAGATATTTTGTTATAGAATTAAAAAGTATATCGGAGCTTATTCAGCTGCCATGGGCGGTTTAGATGCACTTATTTTTACAGGTGGTATTGGTGAAAATGCTCCTGAAGTTAGAGCAGAAGTTTGTCGTGATATGGAATATATCGGAATTAAGCTTGATAATCTGAAAAATGAAAATAATGAGGATTTAATCTCGGCAAGTTCATCCAGAGTAAAGGTGTTTCGCATATCTACAAATGAAGAATTAGTAATTGCATTAGACACTTCAGAAATTGTTGCTGAATCAGTTCATTAATTGCAGATAAAAACTTATTTTTGTTCCCACCTAATATTTCAATTGAATTAATGTAAAGGTATGCTATGGATACAGAATTAAAAAACAAATCCGTTTTAATTACTGCATCAAGCCTTGGAATTGGAAAAGCAATAGCAGAAGCATTTGCTTTGGAAGGGTGCAAGGTTGCAATTTCTTCCCGTTCTAAAGATAACCTGCTATCAACGGCAAAGGATGTAAAAATAAAATCTGGATTTGATCCGTTTTGGTGCGTTTGCGATCTCAATAAAACAAAGGATATTGAAAATACATATAAAGCTGCAGTTAATCAGTTTGGTAGTGTTGATATACTTGTAAATAATTGTGGTGGACCTGTAACCGGAATGTTTCAGGAGCTTGATGATAAGGATTGGGACAATGCATACGATCAGGTTTTAATGAGTGCTGTTAGATTATCTAAATTGGTTTTGCCCGATATGATGAGAAATCATTGGGGAAGAATAATCAACATTACTTCAATCTCTGTTAAACAGCCTGTTGATAATTTAGTTCTTTCTAATTCCTTAAGAGCGGGATTAACAGGAATGGCGAAATCTTTAAGCAATGAAGTAGCTAAATACAACATTACAGTAAACAATGTTGCACCCGGAATGACATTAACACGCCGCTTATATGAGCTTGCAGTTATTGAAGCGAAACAAAAAGGAAAATCACACGAAGAAATCTTAGCTGACATGGCAAAAAAAATACCTATGAACCGACTTGGAAGACCCGAGGAAGTTGCTGCTGTAGCTTTATTTCTGGCATCCAAGCAAGCTTCTTATGTAACAGGCAATACAATTCAGGTTGATGGTGGTTATATTAAAAGCTTGTACTAATTAAATGTCTTTTCCTCATAATAGGGGACGGAAATGAAAAACCAAATTGAACTAACTATCCCACCAGAAAAACTATTCGATCAAAATTTCATTAAAAGGATAGCCGCACAAAAATTTAAAATTAATACAGAAGAAATTTCTTCAATTGAAATCAAAAGAAAATCTATTGATGCAAGGAAAAAACCTGTTTACAAACTTTTAGTTGATGTTTATATTGGCGAAAGTCCAAATCCGGAAGAACCAAAGTACTGTTACAAACCAGTTAATGAAAACAAAAGGACTATTGTAGTGGGATTTGGACCTGCTGGCATGTTTGCTTCACTTCGATTGATAGAATTAGGAATTAAACCAATTATAATTGAGCGTGGTAAAGATGTTAGGCAAAGGAGAAGGGATTTAAGAGAATTACAACAGAATCATGTTGTAAATCCAAATTCCAATTATTGTTTTGGTGAAGGAGGATCCGGAACTTACAGCGATGGAAAACTATACACTCGTGCTGTTAAAAGAGGTAATGTAAAAAAGGTGTTAGAGCTTTTTGTTCAGAATGGTGCAGAGCGAGATATTATGATTGATGCACATCCACACATTGGATCGAATAAGCTTCCAAAAATTGTTGCTTCAATTCGAAATACTATCATTAATAATGGCGGAGACATTCACTTTAATTCAAAAGTAACAGATTTCATTTTAAAAGAAAATAAAATTAGTGGAGTGATCGTAAACGATAGCAAAGAATATCTTGCCGATGCAGTTATACTTTCTGTTGGGCATTCAGCGCGCGATATATTTTATCTTCTGCATTATAGAGGAATTAAGATTGAGCCAAAACCATTTGCCATGGGCGTAAGAATTGAACATCCGCAGGCTTTAATAAATGAAATTCAATACCACACAAAATACAAACCTGAAAATCTTCCATCAGCTGTTTATAATCTTTCATGTAAGATTGATGATAGAGGGATTTACTCTTTCTGTATGTGTCCCGGCGGACTGATTGTTCCAACAGCAACTACTCCGGGCGAAATAGTTGTTAATGGAATGTCGCTTTCAAGAAGGGATTCGCCATTTGCAAATTCAGGTTTAGTAGTTGAAGTAAATGAAAACGACTGGAATAATTATTTTAATGATTCTGCGTTTTCCGGTTTAAGACTTCAGCAAAATGTCGAGCAGCGTGCATTTCAATTAGCAAATAATACACAATCAGCACCGGCACAAAGAGCAACTGATTTTATCGAAGGAAAGTTCTCACAATCACTTCCAATATCATCGTACATTCCAGGTTTAACTTCTGCTAGATTGGATGAAGAGCTGCCGGATTTCATTGTTGGCAGGCTAAAGAAAGCATTAAAAGTGTTTAATAAAAAGATGAGAGGATATAATACAGAAGATGCAGTATTGGTTGCAGCAGAAACCAGAACTAGTTCACCAATCAGAATTCCAAGGGATAGAGAAACTATTATGCACATCGAGCACAAAGGTTTATTCCCTTGCGGTGAGGGTGCAGGCTATGCTGGTGGAATTGTCTCTGCAGCTATTGATGGTGAGAATTGTGCGGATGCGGTAGGTAGATTTCTTAAATAAAAAAGGCGGGTCTTTGCCCGCCTATTAAATGCACTAAATATTATTTTACTAATACTATTTCATAAATAGCATTTTTTTTGTTTCTTTGTAATTACCAGAAGAAAGCTGGTAAACGTAAATTCCGCTCGGTAATTCTTTTGCATTGAACGTAATTTGATAACTGCCGCCTTTTTGAACTTCATTTACCAATTCAGCAACTTCTTCTCCAAGTGAATTAAATACTTTCAAGTTAACGAAACCATCATTACCGAGCTGATAGTTAATAGTTGTAACTGGATTAAAAGGATTAGGATAATTTTGCTCAAGCAGTAGAGTAGATACTGTAACACCATTTAATTCGATAATATCCGAATAATTATAAGTCCCATTATAATCAACCTGTCTTAATCTGTAAAAAAGTTTTCCACCCATGCTTTCATCAACGAAACTATAGTATTGAGTTTCAATTGTAGTTCCCTTTCCACTTATAAAAGCAATTGTAGTCCAATCATCATCATTTTTAATCGATCTGAGAATCTCAAAACCCAGATTGTTTGTCTCAGTAGTTGTAGTCCATTCTAACAAAGTTTTACCTTCAACAATTCTTCCCGTAAAACTTGTTAACTCAACAGGCACAAGCTGATCGACTATCGCTGTATAAATATCCATATCAACACCACCGGCACGTTCATCTGTCCAAACTGGGACGGCTTTACCGCCGTAAAAATCAATGTTAATGTAATCACCAAATCTTACATCACCGTTTGGGATATTTGTTGGTGAAGGCGCGCTGCTTAATAATTCATTTGTAAAATTTAAGCCACCATCAGTTGATCTTGCAATATATGCCTCAATAATATTGTTGTTTGGAGTGTTACGTGTATCGTAATAGAGAATAGCTATTTCACCCAATTCACTAATTGCAATTGATGGCCAGTACTGGAGTTTTCCATTTCCGATTGGGTCGTTGTTTACACGCATAGCCGAAGACCAGGTATCACCTTCATTGGATGAGTAACTTACAAAAACATCGTCATCACCGTTTCTTTCATCATTCCAGACTGCATAAATAAATCCATTGTTCGATCCACCGCTTAAATCAACAGCCAGATGTGGAAACCATGCATTGGGTGAATTACTTATAACTTTATCGGTTCCAAAGGTTGTCCCACCGTCGGTAGATTTATCGAACAAAATTTGTCCTGATCCGCCGGAACCCAGCCAAACGACATAAAGTTCACCATTTGGACCTACTGCAGGAAATGATCCCTGAACTCCACCCTGATCGCTAACCTGGACTGGTATATTCCAGGTAATACCTTCATCAGTTGATCGAATTAAAAGAATATCAGTGCCGAATGAAAATCTTGTCCAGCTACAATAGAGTGTATTTGCAAATGGACTCGAAGGATTAAGATCACTAGCTGCCCATTCTTTATCTTCAAACCATGGACCGCTTGCCATTTCATAAACCTGGTTAAAAGTTACACCATGATCTGTCGATTTAAACACCCAAAGTTCACCATTTCCACTTGATTCATTAAGTGATACTGTAATAATATAAAAATTACCTGATGTATCTACAGCCACAACAGGATCGCTGCTCAGAGGTGCGCCAGGAATAATTTGCGGTGTAAGTTCACTCACAGACCACGTTTCACCACCGTCTGTAGAGTAACTGTAACCAATTCTTCGTAATGGGGGATTTACGCCTGTTCTAAAATCTCGCCATGCTGCAACCACTCTGTTTGGATCTTTCCTGCTAATCTTAACAGAAGGTTCGTTTTGAGGGGCTGATTCATTGGAAATATTAATATTTGTAAATAGTGAAAATTCAGTCGGTGTGTAATCAATTGATACTGTAGTGAATGAATGAGGAAACCTGTTCAGCCAGTATTTTGTATTTAACTCGTGAGGTTCATCGAAAATGCTGGAATAATCCTGCGCTACACTAAAACAACTAAATCCGATAAAAAGAAAAGCAACAGTTATAAGTGATTGTATAATTTTCTGCATTTGGTTTATCCTGTAATTTTTAGAAATAATTAAATATCTGCTTTCTAAACATCGGAAACAAACTACTTATTTACCACAAAAAAGGCGATCTGAAGATCGCCTTTAATAAAAATATTAATTTTGAATTAAGACTACTTTAAATAAATCATTTTTATTGCATCAGAAAAAACTTTATCATATGTGAGAGATTCAGCAGTCATTTTAACATAATATATTCCCGATGAAAATTTTTCTGCGTTCCATCTTTTACTGTAAATCCCGGGCTGTGTTATTCCTTCAGCAATTGTGTCTATTTCTTTACCCAATGAATTGTAAATTTTTATTTGAATATTGCTTTCTTCAGGGATATTAAATTTTATTGTTGTAGATGGATTAAATGGATTTGGATAATTTTGTTCAAGTTGATAACCAGTTGGTGTTACCTCATTTTCAGTTGAAGAAATTTTAGGAGTAAAACGATAGATATTTCCATTAAATGATGTTATATATAATTCTTGGTCTTCATCAACGCCGAATGAGGATATTGAACCGGGAACAGTTAGTATAAATTCATTGCTGGCGGGATTTATTCCATCGTAACTTATAGCCCAGAGTTTTCTGGTTCCGTAATCTCCATAAATGTATTTACCTTGTAATGATGGAACACCAGCGCCGTGATAAACATAACCGCCTGTAATTGAGTATCCCTCTGAATGGCTGTATTCCCAAACCGGGTCAATGTACTCAGGATAGTTGCAGCCGGAAGTATTGTAATTATGAGTTCCTTCATAACAGCGCCACCCATAGTTTTTTCCATTTTCCACCACGTCTACTTCTTCCCAGGCATTTTGTCCCACATCACCAACCCATAGCCACCCAGTTATAGGATCGTGGCTGCAGCGCCAGGGATTTCTTAGTCCCCACGCATAAATTTCTTTTCTTACAGTTCCGCTGCTATCAATAAAAGGATTAGATGATGGAATTGCATATGGTGTGCCGCCATCAACATCAATTCTCAAAATTTTTCCAAGTAGAGTATTAATTCTTTGTCCATAATTTTGTGGGTCACCACCGCTGCCGCCATCACCAGTGGCGATGTAAAGGTAATTATCCATAGGACCGAAACCAATCCAGCCACCATTGTGGTTTGAGTAAGGTTGATTAAAAACAAGAACTTCAAACTCACTATTCTCGTCTGCTGAATCAGGATTAGCAGTTACCTGGAACCTTGAAATAATTGTTCTTCGAGGGTTATTGGCAGTATAGTTAACATAAAAATATCCGTTGGTTTCATAATCAGGATGGAAAGCCAAACCAAGTAAACCCATTTCGCCACCCGAAGCAACTCGATTGGAGATATTTAAAAATATTTTTGTGCTTGCTGCTGAAGGCGTGTTGGGAAACACTTTTATAATACCGTCTTGTTCAACTACAAATATCCTGTCAGTTCCATCATCAGAATTTGTTAAATACAATGGGTCGCTAAAGCTTAAGTTAGGAAACGCATTTTCTAAAGTGTACTGCTGAGCATAGCAGCTAATTCCAAATAGAAATCCGATATAAATTAAAAGCAACTTTTTTAACATCATATATTTACCTCTTTTTATTTTTAGTCCTCTGCTTTGTAGTTTTTTTTACCACCGTTTTCCCCCGAATCTTTTTGTCTGTTGATTTACGGGTTTTGCCTGCTTTTAGAATTTTACCTTTTAGTTTATTTAAATCATAGCTGGATTTTTCAGCTTCGATGATAATTGAATCTGTTTCACTAATAAAATTTTTAATTTGTTTTAAAAAGCTCTTTTCATCACCAATATTTTTATCTTCCTTTAATTTCAAAATCATAAAAAGTAAAAGCCATCTTAGCAGTTCTTCAAAATTTTCTTTATTGAAATATGTAATTCCGTCGAACTCATTTACATGCAGTAAGTTATACACAATTTTGCTATCGAGCAATACATTTAAGTTGGTAACTAAATTGCTTTGTTTTTCTTCAATTTTGGATGATTTTATATCTTTTATTCGAGCTGCACTTTTTAATTTTCTTATGGATTGATAATGAAATTCTAACAGAACTTTTATTAATTCAATTTTAGTATGTACATTTCCGTTTGCAGAAAAACTTTCAAGAATACGTGAAATCGGTTTGTAGAATAACAACTCATCAAAATATTTTCCCAATTCATCCTTTTTTATTGGTAAAGCAAAGGAATATTTTAAAATTAAAACTATCAACAAAGTGGCCAGTTCCTGATCAACTGCAACTTTACTATTTACAGGAAGAAGTGAGTTTGTACGCAGCATCCATTTTGTAACATTTTTACGATCACTATATTTTATTAGCATTTGATAAAACTCACGCGCGGCAATAAGATCTGATTGAAATCGCTCTTCAGATTTTTTACTTGAAAATTTAATTTCTGTAAACTCTTTGATCTGATCGCTTAAATTTTTGTAAGCAGGAAGAATTTCCAGGTAAAAATGGGATTTATCATTTTTACTTTTAGCTTCTTTATATAATAAGCGCTCACGAAATTTTTCCAAATTAATTCCTGAAAAAATATTCTCTATTGCAGTGTGCAGTGGTAGCAGATCCAATTCTTTTAATGCTTCATCAATTGAAGTAACTCCTCTTCCGTTTAATTGAAGATAAAGTTTTTCATACCTGCCATCCACATCATAAATTTCTTTGAAGTTAAGGCAAACTCTATATTGATATCCAAACAAATGTGCTTTAAAACCATCTTCTGTAATTTCTTTACCCGATAACAAATACTGCAATTGAGTTCGATGATCCGTATATGAATAAAAATGATTAAGCATTGGCTTAAAACCTAATAGATCATTTAGCTTTTGTGGTTTTTTCATTTTCGAGCTGTTTCCATTCACAGTTCGGGTGCATGAATATTTTATATATCCCTCTGTCTCGTAATAAGAATTATTATACAAAACAAGTACAGATTCATTGCCGTTACGATTGCTAAAAGCGTATACATTCTGATTAACTTTTCCATCACGATCATAGAAATCATAGAATTCAAAATTTTCAACCTGGCTAAAAAGATGCCGCATTTTCATTAACGGAAATATTTCTTTGTTATGCCTCCATAAAAGATGTTCATCGGGTGATTCATTATAATATGCTTGCTTGTATTCCATTCCGTACTTTTCTGAAAATCCTTCCACCTGCCCATGACCAAACATTGGTAAACCAGGCATGGTCAACATCATTACTGCAACACCAAAGTATTTATCACCTTTCCCAAATTGATTTATTGCGGTCTCTTCATCAGGATTACTCATAAAATTTACGTAACGCTTTAAAATTTCCGGGTTAAATTCAAGCGTATTTTTTACAAGCTGGCGATATTTATCGTTTTCTTCTTTCATCATCATGTGCATAAATGCACTATTATAAACACGATGCATTCCAAGTGTGCGAACAAAATATCCTTCCATAAGCCAAAATGCTTCAGCAAGAAGAAGAACATTCGGTAACTCTGAATTAATTCTGTCAACTACTTCACGCCAAAACTCATTTGGCATCAATTTATTAAACTGATCAATTGTCATAGAATAATCTGTTCTGGATGGAATTGCTCCACCGGTCCCGGGATTTGGGAACCACAATCTTTGATAGTGCTTTTTTGCAAGGGTCATTGCCGCATCAAAACGAATAATTGGAGTTTTTTGAGCCACGTGCATTATCATTTGAATAAGCGATTCTCTTACCTCCGGATTCATCAAATTTAGCTGCGCAGTGTCGTTCCACGGCATATTTGTTCCATCATTGCCATGATAAATATATTTAACATCTCCGGTGTAACTATCTCTTCTTTGAAAAACAACTGCAGCATCTTTGCGTTCATAATACTGATCTTCAATTCTGACTTCAACGCGTTCATCTTCCGAAAGATTAGGACCAGAATATGTATAATTTGGGTAGGGTGGTTCGTTTCTTTGTAAAAAATAATCCGGTTTTTCAACCACCCATTTAGAATAAATTCCTGTATGGTTTGGCACCATATCACTTGCCATTCTTATTCCGCGAATCCAGGCGCGATCCTTTAAATTTTGGAAGGCGTGCTCCCCGCCAAGCTCATCAGCAATTACGTAATCGTAAAGGGAATAAGCTGAAGATACAGCACTTATATTTCCTGTAAGATGTTTTATTTTACGAGATGCGCTGCTCCGCTCCCATATTCCTATAAGCCAGAGAGCGTTAAAATTCCATCTTGCAAGAATATCTAATTCTTCATCCGGTATCTGATCGAGCCGTTTAATTTCTCTTTTATATTTTTCTGAAAGCTGGTGCAGCCAAACGTAAACATTTTTTGCAATCATTACGACTTGGGGTATCCAATGGGTATCTTCTGTAAACTTTTCATATTCCAGATAAAATTGTTTTTCAGCTGCTGAGAGCTTTTTATCCGCTGCCAATTTTTCTTTAATTAGTCTAAGTCTTTCTAATTCATCACCATATGATGGAACGGGTGGAGTACCTTTTTCACCACCTCCATGTTGTACAAACAGTTTATAATCTTCTCTTAAAAAATCTACTCCGCGAAGCAATCTGCTTAAGATATCTTCACCCAGAAAAACACCCCACTCGGTTCTAATAAAATCAAGTTGTTTTTCTAAATCGTTTGGATCGTTAGATATTGGTTTCCTTAATAGCTTAAATAAATGCAGTCCGCCTAAACGAGTCGGGATTTCTTTATCAAAAAACTCTTCAGTCTTTTCAACTAACGTGATGTAGTTTGTTTTTAGTTTAAGATTTTCATCAGAAAAAAGTTCTCTTAAACTAGCTGAGGCAGGATTGCTGTTTTGAAAATGTAAAAGAATTAGCTCTTCTAAAATTATTTCTCTATTTGGTTTGCCGGAAGTGTGGGTCTTAAAATATTCTTCAGCAGAAGTTTCCTTGTTGTAAACTGCAAGTGGTGGAAATTCTTCAATAAAAGCAAGTAAAGTTTTTTCAAAATCATCTTCATTTAATTCAGTCATTAATTGATCAATCACTTTATTAAATACACCTGGATTGTCCTTCTCTTCATAATTCCTGATTATTAGATGGAATATCTCGTGAAGTAAGCCAAGTGCATTAATTTGTCCTGCAGTTACAAACTGATCTACATTCCCTTCTTCTTTTCTTTTTGAATTTATTTTTTCTGAAAGGATGCGAGCCTGCTGATAATCTGAAATTATCAGATTGCCGGTAATTGAAAAAAGAGAATTATCAATTTGATATTTTTTTCTCGCTGTTCTTGTTATGTGAAAATCAAATTTTATCATACTGAAAAATTGAAAAGATTTTGATGAATAAATACTAGAATAGATAGAGATTTGCGTGCAAATATACTAAATTGAAGTCCAAATGTAATGTGAATAATTTGAACAGAAGTAAATTCTAGTGTTTATTGAATTCTATGCAACGCAGTACTTCCCCCAACCCACATTTTATTTTTGTTGAAATCAACTCCCATCATCTTTCCTTTGCTTTGGCGTACGAGATTGTTAACCAATAATGGTTTCTTATCCCAAAAATACATCATTCTAATTTCTACTTTTGCATTTTCATCCGGTGTTTTAATCAAAGGTGTGTAATCAACCTTTTCTTGTAGAATATAATTTTCAGGATCATTTATTTCATTCAACATTTCTTTTGTAACATCAATTTTTACACCTAAACCTGCAAATGAAAACAGAGGTTTTAAAACATAATTCTGAAGATCAGCAGGATAATTTTTTAAATCACGCAAGTAAAAACACTTAGGTACAAACTCTCCCTTAAGAATCGGTAGAGAATACTTGCTCATTTTGTAAAACCAATTTGGATGTGGAACCCAAGTTACGTTTAATTCTTCTTTCAAATCAAAATTGAATTTCAATTCACTTCGATTCAACTCATCGAATATTACACGATTGTAAATTCTTTCAATTGGAATTTCAATCCTATCTTTTTTATAGTAAAGCACTTTGCCGCGTTTTATAACATCAGTTATGCAAATTTCTTTTATGCCTAATAATTTTTCTGTTGCTGCAAAGTCCACACGAGTTTTTTGTTTTTCAGGCTCAATTTCAAGCAAAATTACATTAGCAGGGTCAGCTTCAGCAACTATGATTTCCTTAAACATTTTAACATAATTTTCCGGCGAAATATTGTTAAAATATGAAGTGTAGTTTTCCGGTAAGTTGAAATGTTCCCTAATCTTTCTTTCAAAAAAGTATTGGTAGCCGTAAAGAGTTGGGAAACCCTGCAACTCAATTAATTTGGGATAAAATTCGCCGTTTGCTTCATTGCGGCAAATTGCAAAATCAAATACAAACAGTTCAGGATGATCAGATTCATTAGGAACTTTCAAATGCAATGGAACTGCATTTCTCATCTGCTCTTTAAACATATTGGTAGTTACCTGTTCACAGAGTTCACTGCATGCAAAAAGTAGTTTATTTTTAAGATCATCGCTTAAGAAGAGTGGTGTTTCTGAAATTCGGAAATCAACTGGATATTTAAGTAAGCTGTTCATTTCATCTACAAAAGAATTATACTTTCCTTGCGAGAATTCCGAATTGAATTTTTTTCTGAGTTCGGGAATCATTTGATTACCTCAGAACTGTAGAAAGTTCATCTATTGCATAATTAAGAAAAGAAGGTATAACTGTTGAACGTGTTTTTTGTATTGTGTGAGGTTTTTTAAGTATTTCAATCATTTCGTTATATCTTTTTTCGCCATATTTTTCTACTACTTGCTTCTTGCGTTCATCCTGTTTAAAATGATAAAGCATACTTTCTGGATCAGCTTCAGGGTGGAATTGTGTACCGACAATTTCATTTGAAATTCTTACAGAACCTAAAGCTGGAATTGCATTTCTATCATCATCAATAATTTCATAAGATAGAATAATTGCTCCAAGCTCATCGATTATTTTTTCATCGGGCTCGGTAACTTGGAATTGCCGAATATCAGCAGCATAAAAAGGATTTGTTAATCCATTAAATATTATATCCGATTTTCCATCAGCGGTTAATGAAAAAGGCATAACACCAAAAGTTTTTGAATGGCGTTCATTTACATTTCCGAACTCAAAAAATCTTCCCATCATCTGAAATGAATGGCAAATAAAGAAGAGATATTTTTTTCGATCAAGATTCATTTGGTTGTGATTCCAGATCTTCTCAATTAAATTGAAATAATCTTTTTCCCATTTTGTTCCTTCACCTTCAAACGGGCTTCCAGGTCCGCCGGAAGAAATGTAAATGTCTTTATCGAGCGCAGGCACATTGCCTTTAAATCTTGTATCATAAACTTCGTATGAAATGTCCAAACCATTTTTATATTTTTGAACTTCAGAAACAATTTCATGAAGACACCGCATTCCTTCATTCTTTTCGTTATTATAGAGATCGATAGTTACTATTTTTATTTTATTATTTCGCATCAATTTGCTAATTCAGTCCTTTATTAGTTTCTTCAATAATGTAATCCACAACTGCTTTTGTATCACCGCTTTGCTCAAAGACAGCAAGCTGACGGTCGGCACCGGTTCCCATTTCAAGAATTTTTTTTACGTAATGTACCTCTTCTCTGGAGCCAAGTCCGTCAACAACATCATCAATAAATTCGAGTAATTCATTTATAAGTAATTTAAATTCAACTTCCTGTTGTTTGCCAAAATCAATTAGCTTCCCACTAATCCCATAACGAGCTGCGCGCCATTTGTTTTCTGCGATTAATGCCCTGCGATATAATCTGAAACCAAGATTTTGTTTTATAAGCTTGTATAGCTTTGCAACTACAGCTTGCATAATTGCTGCAAGGCAAAGAGTTTCATCGATGCGCATTGGTATATCGCAAATCCTGAATTCAAGTGTATTAAAGTAAGGGTGTGCTCTTATATCCCACCAGATTTTTTTTGCATCATCAATACAGTTTGTTTTGACCAGCAGCTTAATATAGTTATCGTACTCAGCAACGCTGCCAAAGTAATCTGGTATTCCGGTTCGTGGAAAACGATCGAATATTTTGCTTCGGTATGATTTAAATCCTGTATTTCTTCCAATCCAAAAAGGTGAGTTTGTGGATAGTGCAAATATATGTGGTAGAAAATATCTTGCGGCATTCATTATGTGAAGAGCGGTTTCCCTGTCATCAACGCCAACGTGCACATGCAGACCAAAAATTAAATTTGCTCTTGCAACCTGCTGATAATTTGAAATGATTTCCCTGTAACGCGGATGCTCTGTTATTTTTTGATCTTTCCAGTGAGAGAAAGGGTGTGTTCCGGCTGCTGCTATTTCAAGTCCGTTCTTCTTTGCAAGCTTAGCCAGATCGATTCTTAATTTTGTAACCTGTTGGCGTGCGTCTTTAATATCTCCGCAAATATCGGTGCCAACTTCAACCACAGATTGATGCATTTCCGCTTT
>CBDUAV010000081.1:0-13503 GCA_965365225.1 uncultured Ignavibacteria bacterium
TGGCTCGCTTGGAATTATGTCAGAGAATCTTGCAGTTTATGGGCCCGATTCTTTTTTAGGTGTACTTGTTTCAACTTTTTACGGAAGCACAGAAACTACTTTTTATGTGCTTGCCGTTTACTTTGGTTCTGTAAATATAAAAAATACAAGACACGCACTGCCGGTAGGACTGATTGCAGATGTTGCAGGAATTCTCGGAGCCCTTTTTATTGTACGGTTTCTATTTTCGGTTTAGTAAATTAAATTTTATGAAAGTTTTTATTACACGTGAACTTCCCGAAGTTGCTTTTGAGCTGCTGAAGATAAATAAAATCCCATTCGAATTCTATAAAAAAGATAAGCCAATTCCACGAACAATCTTGCTCAAGAAAGTGGAAAAATGTACTGCTTTAATTCCACTATTAACAGAAAAAATTGATAGAGAGCTGATTGATAAAATGTCTAATTGCAGAATAATTGCAAATTATGCTGTTGGTTACAACAATATTGATGTTGAATATGCAAAAATGAAAAATATTATTGTTACCAACACGCCGGATGTATTAACTGATTCCACAGCGGATTTAACGATGGCACTGGCTTTAGCTTGTGCCAGGCGCTTAATTGAAGGTGAGAAGATTATTCGAGATAATAAATATAAAGGCTGGAAACCTAGGCTTTTACTCGGAACTGAATTAAAAGGAAAAATTTTTGGAATTCTAGGAGCAGGCAGGATTGGAACTGCTGTTGCAAAAAGAGCAGCAGGATTCGGAGTAAAAATTTTGTATTCAGACAAATCAAAGAATAATGAAATAGAGAAACAAACACATGCAAAAAAGGTGACTGTAGAAACACTGTTTAAAAAATCTGATTTTGTTTCAGTTCATCTTCCTTTAAATAAAAAAACATTTCATTTTTTGAATAATAGACGATTAACGTTTTTAAAATCGGATTCAATTTTGATTAATACTTCCCGCGGAGAGATAATTGATGAAAACGCTTTAATAAAAAAATTAAAAGATGGAAAAATAAAAGCTGTTGGCTTAGATGTTTTTGAAAATGAACCAAATGTTAAAAGAGAACTTCTTAAATTTAAAAATGTTGTAATCCTACCGCATCTTGGAAGCGCTACAAATGAGGCACGTAACGCAATGGCTGTACTCGCGGTTAAAAATGTATTAAGCGTTTTAAAGGGTAAAAAAGCCATTACACCTATTTAGTAAAGTGATTCCTGGCAGAATCTTATTGCATCTGTAGGGGTGATTGGGTAATTTTAAAATTAAAAAAAGCGAAGAAATAAATGAGAATCGGAATACCTACCGAGACTCGCTGGGAGGAAAGGCGAGTTGCTCTCGCTCCAGCCGGAGTTGATTCCCTTGTAAGAGCAGGACACACAATTTACTTTCAAAGCGGTGCGGGCGAATCGAGTCATTTTAGTGATGAAGATTACCGCAACGTTGGTGCAACTATTGTATATAACGCTGAAGAGGTTTTTGGCAGATCAGAATTACTGATAAAAGTTGCTCCTGTTACTGAAGCAGAAGCAAATTTACTTGTTGATGGACAAATTCTGTTATCATTTTTGCATCTTGCTGTAGCCAGAAAGAACACCGTTGATATATTACTTAAAAGAAAAGTAACATCAATTGGTTTAGAATTAATTGAGCGCGATTCCAGGTTGCCAATTCTACAATCTATGAGTGAAATTGCGGGTCCACTTTCAATACAGGTTGCAGAAAGGTACTTAGAAAGTTATACAAAAGACGGCAGGGGAATTTTATTGGGTGGAATAACAGGTGTTGCTCCCGCTGCAATTGTAATCTTAGGTGCCGGTGTTGTAGGTGTTACTGCAGCACGTTCTGCTTTGGGCAGAGGCGCGCAAGTTATTGTTATTGATAGA
Organism: uncultured Ignavibacteria bacterium; assembly: GCA_965365225.1. Classification (GTDB taxonomy): domain Bacteria; phylum Bacteroidota; class Ignavibacteria; order Ignavibacteriales; family Ignavibacteriaceae; genus IGN2. Next base: position 1,880 of record CBDUAV010000081.1, read on the forward strand.
GATTTGGATCGCTTAAGACAATTAGAAAATGAGTTCCACAGGGGAATTACAACTGTAATGGCTAATCCATATACAATTCAAAGGGGGGTGCAATTTGCAGATGTTCTTATTGGTGCAGTATTAATTAAAGGAGAAAAAACTCCGCATCTTGTTAGTGAAGACATGATTAAACAAATGAAAAAAGGTGCAGTTATTGTCGATGTTTCAATTGATCAGGGCGGATGCATTGAAACAAGCCGAATAACAACCATCTCCGATCCGGTTTATACAATGCACAATGTTATCCATTATTGCGTCCCTAATATGCCCGCTTTGGTTTCCCGTACTGCAAGTTACGGTTTAACTAATGCATCACTCGATTATATTCTTAACATTGCCGATAACAGCTTAACAAATGCTTTAATGGCTGATGAAGGATTGGCAAAGGGTGTTTGTACTTACAAGGGTATTTGCACAAACGAGTTTATTGCCAACTCATTTGATTTAGAGTATAAAAAGATTCACGTTTTTTCAACAAACTAATTTTAAATCGCGCTTTTAATCAATTAATTTTTTAGAACAGGATAAATAATACAATCCGATGACAATATTGGAAGATATTAAACAGAGAAATATTCCGGCAAATATTTTAAATATTTACAACAAAAAGCTAACTACAGCAGATGAAGCCGTTAAGCAAATAAAATCGGGTGATAATGTTGTTGTTCAGCCGGGTTGTGCAGTTCCGCTGCAACTTGTGCGGGCTATGGTTAAGAGAAAAAATGAGCTCGAGAATGTAACATTGTATCATATCTTAATTGTTGGTGATTTACCGTACGTTGAGCCCGGAATGGAAAATCATTTCAGGCACAAAGCATTTTTTATTGGCGCAAATACACGAAAAGCCGTGCATGAAGGTCGCGCAGAATTCATACCCATATTTCTTTCCGAGCTTCCGCTTTTATTTAAAAGAGATATTATTCCAGTTAATGTTGCGTTGTTAAATCTTTCTCCCCCCGATGAACATGGTTTTTGCAGCTATGGTGTTGATGTGGGAACAATTAAAACAGCAGCCGAGCGTGCGAAAATAATTATTGCACAAGTTAATTCTGAAATGCCGCGCTCGTTGGGAGATAGTTTTATTCATATTAATAAAATCCATCACATAGTTGAACATAATGAACCAATCCAGGAATTGCCGCAGGTCGATCCGAATGCTTCTAAGGAACTGTTGATGATTTACGATACGATTGGCAGAAGAGTTGCAGATCTAATTGAAGACGGTGCAACTTTGCAAATGGGCATCGGTGCCATTCCCGATTCTGTAATGAGATACGTAAGAGATAAAAAAAATCTTGGTATTCATACGGAGATGTTTTCAGATGGAATTATTCCTTTAGTTGAAGGGGGAATAATTAATGGAGAACAAAAGTCTCTTCACCCAGGAAAAATTATTGCGGGCTTTGTTTTAGGAACTAGAAAAGTATTTGATTTTATAGATAATAATCCTGTTATAGAATTTCACCCGCAGGAATATGTAAACGATCCTTTTATCATTGCAAAAAATAAAAAAATGGTTGCAATAAATTCTGCAATTGAAATTGATTTGACTGGACAAGTTTGCGCAGACTCGATAGGCACTAAAATTTTCAGTGGAATTGGAGGACAAATTGATTTTATAAGAGGTGCTGCTCATTCAGAGGGCGGCAAACCCATCATTGCACTTCCATCTACTACTAAAGACGGGCAGTATTCCAGAATTGTACCACAGCTCCGCCCGGGTGCAGGTGTTGTTACATCACGCGGGGATGTTCATTACATAGTTACGGAACATGGCGTAGCTCACTTATTTGGAAAATCGTTAAAAGAAAGAGCACGCGAATTAATTAAAATTGCTCATCCCAGCTTTAGAGATGAATTAACAAAATACGCTAAGGAAACTCGCCACATTTAAATATTTATGATTGCTGTAATCGGTGATATACACGGATGTTTTTTTACACTAAAAAAACTTTATTCAGTTATTCTGAGTAAGTATCCTGAAATTTCCGTCTATTCTGTGGGCGATTTAGTTGATCGGGGAAATTATAGTTTTGAAGTTGTTGATTTTATAAAGAAAAATAAGATCACTTTCGTTGCCGGCAATCATGATTACATGTTTTACTATTTTATAAAGCATCCCTCCAGTCCGCTTGGCAGATCCTGGATCTACAACGGATCAGAAGCAACCCTCGATTCCTACAGTAACCGGTTTACAGAAATGCAAAGACACTTAAATTTTATAATAAAAGCCCCATTAACTTTAGATTTATTTGATTGCTTTTTATCTCATGCAGGAATATCAAATTATTACTCCCGAAAGTTAGGAAAGAAACCCCTTGCAGACAGAGAAAAAATGATAAACGTTGTTGAGGCTGATTTGAACAATGAACATGGGGTTTTGTGGACACGTGATAAGCTTTTAAATTTAGGTAAACTGCAAATAGTCGGGCACACCAGATTTGAAGATATTTATCACGATAAATCAAGCAATGCAGTTTATGTTGATACTGCTGCTTGTTCAGGAAACAAACTGAGTGCGGTAATTGTAAATGAAAATGAAATAGTTGATAAACTCTCAGTACCCACAGATCCAAAAGATATTAGTTAGCTGAAAAGATTTGAGGCATAAAATTTATGAATGAAAAAGAAAAACTTCTTACCTTTTCACCAATCGATTTCATCCAATATTTAAAAAAAGAAAATGTAAGAAAATTCTATTTTATTTTTGATGATTATCAGCAGAAACTAATTGCATCTCATCAAGTGCTTCAGCCAATTGCAGATTATTTCACAAATGATAAAAGAGATTTCGTTCAACATGAGGGTTGGTTTTGTAAAATTTCCGATGAGCTCGATATGATGCATGGCGCTTTCATCCATCGAACTAACAGGGGACAAGCTGCTGGCGGAGTTAGATACTGGAGTTATGATACAATAGAAGATTATTTTAGAGATGGTTTGCGGCTTGCAACAGGAATGACATTCAAAAATGCTCTTGCAGGTTTATGGTGGGGCGGTGGAAAAGGCGTAATTGCACATAATCCGAAATACAATAAACAAGATACTGCAATTCGCAAAATTGTATATTGGGAGTACGGCGCATTTATATCCTCTTTAAATGGCTGCTACGTTACTGCCGAAGATGTTGGAACTAGTTTAGAGGATATGACAAATGTTTTTTCTAGAACACGTTTTACAACTTGTATTCCACAAGTATTTGGAGGAAGTGGTAATCCTTCTGTCCCAACCGCAAAAGGGGTAATCAGTGGGATGGAAGCAGCTCTTCAGTTTTTGGAAATGGGAACCCTGGAAGATAAAACTGCAGCAGTTCAAGGTTTGGGGCACGTTGGAGAACCGCTGATTGAATTTTTATTTCAGAAAAAAGTTAAAAGGATAATTGGAACCGATATCAATCCTGACAATATTAAAAATGTAAAAAATAAGTTTACAGGTAAAAATTTGGAATGTCGTTTAGTTGATAAAAATGATATTTCAATTTTTTCTGAAGAGTGTGATATCTTTTCTCCAAATGCTACAGGTGCAATTTTAAATTCAAAAACAATTCCGTTGTTGAATGCGAAAATTATCTGTGGTGCAGCAAACAATCAGCTTGAGGATATGCCAAGAGATGGGAAATTACTTTTTGAAAAGGGAATAGTTTACGTACCTGATTTTCTTACAAACAGAATGGGTATTGTAACTTGTGCAAACGAACAGTACGGTTATATAAATAATGATCCTTTAATTGAGCTTCATTTCAGCAAAGAATGGGAACACTCAATTTATAATCGAACCAAACAGGTGCTTGGTGAATCAGAAGAAAAGCAAAAACCAACCTCGGAAATCGCTTTAAAGCTTGCAGGTAAACTTTCAAAAGTAAACCATCCGATTTTTGGGCACAGGGGAAAGGATATAATAAAATCATTAGTGGAGAATAAATGGCATCAGCAATAAATCTACAAATATTAATATGGATAGAAAATAAAAAACAACAAAGATAAAGCTCCCAGTACCCACATACCTGCACTAATTTCTCCAAACCTGCCCGAAAAACTTTTTACAAATACATAGGCTATAAAACCCGCAGTCAATCCAATACCAAGGTTGAATGAAAAGCTCATCAATGAAATCATAATGAAAACCGGTAATACTTCCGTCAAATCGTTAAATTTCAAATTTTTAATTGGGGACATCATAAGCATACCTACGATAATAAGTGCTGGACCATAAGCAGCAGCTGGAACAGCAACAAACAGAGGAGCAAAAAACAAAGAAGTTAAAAATAATAGAGCAACTATCACTGCAGTAAATCCAGTTCTGCCGCCAGCTTCAATTCCGGTTGCTGATTCGATGTATACACCACAGGTTGTTGTCCCTAAAAGTGCCCCAACAACTGTAGCTAATGCATCGCATAACATTGGTTTTTCTATTTCAGGCAGCTCTCCTTTTTCATCTAAAAGATTAGCTTTATAGGATAAGCCAAGGAGTGTTCCCATAGAATCAACAAAATCAAGTACAAATACAGTTAGTATTACTGCAAAGAATCCCCAGCTTAATGCACCGAGAATATCTAGCTGTAAAAAGATAGATGATAAATCGGGAGGAAGGCTAACAATTTTTTCGGGAGCTCTAACATCGCCAACTATAAAGGAGAAAATCGTAATGATAATAATGCCAATAATTATTGATCCGTTTATTTTTTTTATCATTAACATCCCGATTAATAGAAATCCTAAAATTGCAAGCAGCACGCTCGATTGATGAAAATTTCCAACGTGTACAGGTGCGCCTTCAGTTCCGAGAGTAACAATACCTGTATGATTTAAACCAATGAAAGCAAGAAAAAATCCTATACCAACTGCAAAACCAATTTTTAAGCTTTCGGGAATCGCATTTGCGAGCCAGCTTCTGATTTTAAAGACTGTTAAAATTGCAAATAAAATGCCCCCGATAAAAATTGCTCCAACCGCAGTCTGCCAGCTATAGCCTAAAACCTGAACTACCGTATATGCAATGAATGCATTCTCGCCCATGTAAGGTGCAATTGCAAATGGTCTTTTGGCATATACACCCATAATTAAAGTACCGAAGAATGCACTTAAAACTGTTGCAACCATCGAAGGTCCGAAAGGAATTCCTGCGGCTTCCAGTATTTTGGGATTTACAATTATAATGTAAGCCATTGTTAGAAATGTTGTAATTCCCCCTATGATCTCCTGCTTGAAGTTTGTTTGGTTTGCGTCGAATTGGAAGTAACTTCTAATCATCATTATTAAAAATGAAATGAGATTATATGTTTTAAATTAAGATAAGGGAAGTTGAATAGAAAGAAGAAAGAAAAATAAAAAAGGCGAGTATTTCTACTCGCCTTATAATTAATTTAGGTAAGGGGAATAACTATTAATACATTCCGCCCATATCACCCATACCGCCGCCTGGCATTGGAGGCATTGGTGGTTCTTTTTCTTTCTTTTCATAAACAACAGCTTCAGTAGTTACAAGTAATGAAGCCACAGACGCAGCATTTTCCAGCGCAGTTCTGGTAACTTTTGTAGGATCAATAACACCAACTTTAATAAGATTTTCGTATTTCTCCGTCTGCGCATTAAATCCGAAATCGTCTTTACCTTCTTTTACTTTCTGAAGGACAACAGAACCTTCGAGACCGGCATTATTAACAATCATTTTCAGTGGTTCTTCCAAAGCTTTTTGTACGATTTGAATACCAACTGTTTGATCCTGATTGTCGCCCTTTAGTTTATTGAGTACTTCCACTGCTCTAACTAAAGCAACACCACCACCAGCAACTATACCTTCTTCAACTGCAGCACGAGTTGCATGTAATGCATCTTCAACTCTTGCTTTCTTTTCTTTCATTTCAACTTCTGTTGATGCGCCGATTTTCAATACTGCAACACCACCGGAAAGTTTTGCCAATCTTTCCTGCAATTTTTCTTTATCATAATCGGATGTTGTTTTATCAATCTGAGCTTTTATTTCGTTTATTCTTTTCTTTATGTCGTCTGTTTTGCCGGCACCTTCAACAATAGTAGTATTATCTTTATCAATTACAACTTTTTTTGCAGTTCCCAGATAAGATACTGTTGCATTCTCAAGCTTAAAGCCCTGCTCTTCAGAGATCACTGTTCCACCGGTTAATACGGCAATATCTTCCAGCATAGCTTTTCTTCTATCGCCAAATCCTGGAGCTTTAACTGCGGCAACTTTTAATGTACCGCGAATTTTATTTACAACAAGTGTAGCAAGTGCTTCACCTTCTAAATCTTCCGCAATTATAAGCATTGCTTTGCCCTGCTGAGCAACTTTTTCGAGTATAGGCAGGAGATCTTTCATTGCAGAAATTTTCTTATCGTGAATAAGAATCATTGGGTCTTCAAGCACAGCTTCCATTGATTCTGTGTCGGTTACGAAGTATGGAGAAAGATACCCGCGATCGAATTGCATACCTTCAACAACATCTAAAGAAGTATCCGTTCCTTTTGCTTCTTCAACTGTTATTACACCATCTTTCCCAACTTTTTCCATTGCATCTGCAATCAGATCGCCAATAGACTTATCATTGTTCGCGGAGATCGAACCAACTTGTGCTATTTCATTTTTGCCTTCAACATCTCTGCTTACGGATTTAAGATACTCTACAACTTTACCTACTGCAAGATCAATGCCTCTTTTCAGATCCATCGGATTTGCACCGGCAGTTACATTCTTTAAACCTTCTCTATAAATTGCCTGTGCAAGCACTGTTGCTGTTGTAGTTCCATCACCTGCAACATCACTGGTTTTAGATGCAACTTCGCGCACCATCTGAGCACCCATATTCTCAACATTATCTTCAAGTTCAATTTCTTTTGCAACGGTAACACCATCTTTAGTTACAGTAGGAGCACCAAATTTTTTCTCTAAAATAACATTTCGTCCTTTTGGACCAAGTGTGACTTTAACAGCATCAGCGAGTTTATCTACACCAGCTTTTAATCCGCTGCGTGCCGCACTGTCAAATTCAATTAATTTTGCCATAATTATCTACCTCAATTTTTGTTTTCAAATTCTTAATTACTTACGGAAGGATTGCAAAAATGTCGCTTTCGCGCATTATCAAATATTCTTCACCATTTACCGTCACTTCCGTACCGCTATATTTACCATATAACACCTTATCACCAACTTTTACACTCATTTTTACTAACTCACCGCTATCTGCTATTTTACCAGGACCGGCTGCTACAATGGTGCCTTCTACGGGTTTTTCCTTTGCCGTATCCGGGAGGATGATACCGCCTTTGGTTTTTTCTTCAGCTTCAGCGGCTTGGACAACAACCCTATCGGCTAAGGGATTAAGTTTTAGTTTTGCCATGTTTATCTCCTTATTTTAATTATTTTGATTATTAGCACTCTAAAAAAGTGAGTGCTAAAATAGTATTATCAAGATTATTTGTCAAGAGCAGAAAGCTTAGAATTTCTATTATTTTCAAGGCTTTTTGTGATTTGTGATGTGCTGAACATATATTTGTAGGAATAAGAATTGAATCATTGAATTATTTTGTTGAAGAATAGTGTGAAAATAATACAAGAACTGAAAAATCTAATAAATATAATTAAGGAAATGGATAGAAAAGTCGTAACTGTCTTTCTATCAGTTGCAGTACTGCAGACAATTTCTTATTACATAACTTCTCGAAGGTTTTTCAGAGTTAATTTCTTTCCCCAATTGCAGTCCAATCCGGATGTTTTTTTAATTGAATATCTGTACTGGTTCATTGGTGATTTTATAACTTTCTTTGTTCTAGCCATCTTAGTTATCAAATTTGTTCTAAGTGAAAAGTTAGTAGACTACGGTTTAACTTGGGGGGAGTACAAAATTGGATTCACAATCTCCGGAATTTTTATATTTGTAATGCTGCCGGTAATTTGGTTTTTTTCGGCAACGCCAGAATTTGTAGAAAAATATCCGCACTTACTATCTGCAAGATCAAACTGGAGTGAGTTTTCCATTTATGAAACAGGAATGCTTTTTTACATGTTTAGCTGGGAGTTTATATGGCGCGGCTTTATGATTTTCGGTCTAAAAGAAAAATTTGGTTATTATGCAGTTCTCATTCAAATGATTCCTTTTGTAATTTTGCATAACGGAAAACCACTAGCTGAGACTTTTGGTGCAATTGCCGGGGGAATTGCACTTGGAGTATTAGCATTCCGTACAAATTCATTTATTTATGGTGTGATTACACACATGGGGGTAATGTTTTCAATAGATTTTATATGTTCTTTGCGTTTTAGAGCAAATGACTATGGTGTTGGATTAGATTCATTTTTAAATTTGATTAGTAATATCTTTTAAGGAGCAAAAATGAGATTTGCACTAAATGTTGATCATATAGCAACAGTAAGAAATGCAAGGGGAGAAGATCAACCCGATCCGGTAACTGCAGCACTTATTGCTGAACAGGCCGGAGCAGATGGAATTGTATTTCATTTAAGAGAGGACCGTAGGCACATAAATGAAAGAGATGTGCGCCTGCTTCGTGAGCTTGTTACAACTAAATTAGATTTTGAAATGGCTGCAACTGAAGAAATAATAAAAATTGCCTGCGATGTTGGTCCGGAATTGGCAACGCTCGTTCCTGAAAAAAGGCAGGAGCTGACAACCGAGGGCGGACTTAATGTAATTGATAACGTCTCGTTAATCCGGGATACAATAAAGGAACTGCATAAATCAAATATTGATGTTTCAATTTTTACTGAACCTGACATCGCTCAGATTGATGCATCAGCAGAATTGGAAGCAGATTTTATTGAAATTCACACTGGCGTTTTCGCAAATGCCCTTACTGAAGAGGAACAATTCGATGAACTGGAAAGAATAAGAGGCGCTGCAAAACACATAAAAAAATTAGGGCTTGGTGTAAATGCTGGTCATGGATTAAATTATCAGAATATGAAAGTATTTCGTGAGCTTACAGATATTGATGAAGTGAGTATAGGGCATGCAGTAGTTGCACGCGCGGTATTTATTGGAATAAACGAAGCAGTACGCGAAATGATTAGGATAATAAAAGGTTAACTACAATATTAGAATTACGATTCTTTAAAGTGAACCAGCTTCGGTTTACCTAAAGGATAAACCTCAAATCCTATCTTAAATAATTTTGAATGATCCAGAAGATTTCTTCCATCGAAAATGAAAGCCGGTTTCTCCATTTCTTTGTAAATTTTTTTGTAGTCTAAAGTTTTATAAATATCCCACTCAGTCATTAGTGCAATTGCATGTGCATTTTTAGCAGCTTTATAAGGATCTTCTTCATATTCAATATCACTGCCGTAATCATGCAAATCTTTCATTGCATTTTTAATAGCCTTAGGATCGGAAATTACAATGTGTGCTTTCTCTTTCATTAATTTTTGTGTTACATATAATGCGGCAGTTTCTCTCGTATCACTTGTATTTGCTTTAAAGGCAAATCCAAATAATGCAATTCTTTTTTTAGCCATAGTATTGAACATAGCTTTATTCATCGTTTGAACGAATCTTGAGTTTTGATACTCATTAATTTTTACAATCGATTCCCAATAGTCAGCAACTTCGTACAGTCCAAAGGTTTCACAGAGATAAACTAAGTTTAAGATATCTTTTTTAAAGCAGGAACCACCAAAGCCTATACTAGCGTTTAAAAATTTATCTCCAATTCTAGTGTCCTTACCAATGGCGTGTGCAACTTCATCTACATCCGCATCAACTTTTTCACATAAAGCAGAAATACTGTTAATTGAAGAAATCCTTTGAGCCAAAAACGAATTAGCTACAAGCTTTGAAAGTTCAGAGCTCATTAAATTGCTTGTTATAAGATGATCTCTGGGGATCCAGTTCGCATAAATTTCAACAATTTCATTTCGTGCTTTTATTCCACTTTCGGTTTCTTTGGAGCCTATTAAAACTCTATCAGGTTTCTCTAAATCCTTTATAGCCGTTCCCTCTGCAAGAAATTCTGGATTGGAAACAACTTCAAATTTTAGACCCTTGTCATTCAGGCTTAAAATCCTCTCCATTGCTATTGCAGTTTTGACAGGAAGCGTGCTTCGTTCAACAATTATTTTATCCGATTCAGCGACGCGTAAAATATCTCTCGCTGTTTTTTCCCAATACTGTAAATCTGCGCTTTTACCTGCTCCTTCACCAAATGTTTTTGTGGGGGTATTAACGGATATGAAAATTATTTCGGCATCTTTAATTCCTTGATCAATATCTGTTGAGAAGAAAAGGTTTTTCCCCCTTGAAGATTTTACCAGCTCAAGCAGACCGGGTTCATAAATGGGAAGATCATCTGTTTGCCATGCGTCTATTTTTTCCTGCATGATATCTACAACTGTAACTTTGTATTGGGGACATTTATAAGCTATCATTGCCATTGTAGGTCCACCAACGTATCCTGCACCGATACATAATAAATTCTTTTCAAATTTTTTATCTGACATTAGTAATCTCCGTAATTAATTCTTTTTTTTACTTTAAAATGAATCGCATAATGGGTCTCGTTTCAGAGCGGCGTTCAACTTCATTAAATCCTGCCTTCAAAAATGCAGCAGCCAAACCTGTCCATGCAAATATATCTGCAGTTTTACCTGATTTAGGTTCAACAGGATAGCCCTCAATAATCTTGCCTTTTTTAATTCTAACATATTTTTTTGCTGCGTTGAGAAGTTCTAGGGTTAACCCTTTTCGCCTGTAATTTTTATTTATATAAAAACAAACAACAGACCAAACCGGTTTGTCGTCTATTTTTCTTAGTATTCTTGAATTGTCAAGTAAAGGAAAATCATCTCTTGGTGCAATGGAACACCATCCGATTGGCTTATCATTCTGATAAGCTAAAATTCCAGGAATTGTCCCATTTTCTATTAAATTTTTCATTTTTCTTTTCGTCCCTGCCCCCCTTAGAGAATCGTATTCTTTTCTTCGTATTCTCCAGTACATACACCAGCAGCCGGCACAGGCACCTTTTTCTCCAAACAGTTTTTCAAAATCTTTCCATCTCTTAGCTGTAACAGGATAAAAAGAGTAATTAGATCTGGTTTTTATTTCTTCTGAATTGTTCAAGCTCTGAGTAAATATTTAAAGCAATATCAAATGTAAACATTACCTCCAATACTAAAAAAGCCGGGCAGAATTTACCCGGCTATATAAATCAAATATGAATATTTGATTATTGTCTTATTAATTCAACTTCCATTGATTTGAATTCCTGACCATCAAAATCCATATACATTTCAACTATCTGATGATTATCATCAATTCTTTTAAAGATCTGCTTGAAGCTCATATCCTTTTTAGTCATAGGATCAATCATTGATCCGTTCATTATTATTGATTGTGAATCTTCATCGTATTTACCTTTTGCAACTGCTGTACCAGTACCCATATTATCAATCCAGATTGAAGTAAATTCTTCCGTTGCATTATCGTATCCTAACAGATTTATACCCTCCATTGGCATTCCCATCACTTCACCGGTGTGATAAGATTTCTGATATCTGCCTCCCAATATCATTTCAAATTTTGCTGTACCTTCAGATTCCATTGGCTCACC
>CBDUAV010000082.1:0-13448 GCA_965365225.1 uncultured Ignavibacteria bacterium
TTACACAACTTACCTTATTTTATCTTAAAACTAACAATATTACAAAAAAAGAAGCTTTTTAGTTCAAAATTTCACTTTAATCTATTGATTCATAATGGCACATAAATTGTAAAAATCTCACTCTGTTAAATGATTATTCCTGAATGAACTAATAGAATCCTAAAAATTCACAAATATATAAATGGTGGTTGAAATGAAAATATCTTTTAAGATAAAACTTCTCTTTACTGTTGTTCTGTTTTTAGTTTTATCACCAGTTACTTTATCACAGTTTAATGATTACACGGCAAAGCTGGGTATTCAGGGTAATATTATTTTGCCTGATACTGAATTTGATAAAGATCTTAAACCGAGTGATGCATCTTACAAATTTTCTGGACTTGGAAGAGCTTTTGTAAGATTTGAATTCTTTACCGAAGTTGTTGAGACCGAAATAGGTGGGGGTTTTGGCAGGCTCGCTGGTGTCGATCCTCAAAATAATAACTGGTGGACGTACATCATTCCGCTTGATGTGAGATTTATTTTAAGTCCATTCGAAATGGATGTGTGGAATCCTTACATATACGGCGGCGCAGGTGCAATGTATTTTAATAATGATAAGCAGCCCTCTAATTTGCAACCTGAAAATTTTCCAGATAAGCAAAAAGGCTGGACAGGAATTTTTCCAGTTGGCGGCGGCTTTGAAATCGGGCTTTCAGACGCGATTGCATTAGATATAAATGGCGGATATACTTTTACACTTAGTGATGATTTAAATGGTTATAACAATAAAGATGATGGTGGTAACAACGATGGTTATTATTATGCAGGATTAGGATTAATATTTGTCAGCGGTAGCGGTGCATCCGATAAAGATGGTGATGGCTTAACTAAACGTGAGGAAAAAGAACTTGGAACAGATCCGAATAATCCGGATACTGACGGTGACCGTTTGCAGGATGGAGAAGAAGTTCGCACTCTGGTAACCGATCCTCTTAACACAGATACTGATGCTGATAATTTAAGTGATGGTAAAGAAGTGCTTAATCTTAAAACTGATCCTAACAAAGCAGATACAGATGGAGATAGCTTAACAGATGGTGATGAGGTTATAACTCACAGAACGGATCCGTTAAAAATTGATACAGACAGCGATAATCTAAATGACGGCGATGAGGTGACTCAGTATAATACCAATCCTTTACTGGATGATACTGATGGTGATAATTTAAAAGATGGTGCCGAAGTAAATGTTCATAAAACCGATCCAAATAATATTGATACTGATGCTGAAGGATTAAAAGACGGCGAAGAGGTGAATATGTACAGAACCGATCCTTTAAATCCTGATACTGATGCTGGCACGGTTGATGATTTTACTGAGGTAAACAGAGGAACAAATCCTCTCAATCCTGATGATGACGTTGTTAAAATGGATGTTCCGATAGTTCTTGAAGGAATCACTTTTGCTACTGGTAAATGGGATATCACACCTGAATCTGAAGCTGTACTGCAGGGTGCATTACAGACTATGACGACTTATGAAGATATTATTGTCGAAATAAGCGGACATACTGATAACGTTGGAAGTAACTCTAGTAACCAGACACTTTCTCAAAAGCGAGCTGACTCTGTAAGGTTCTGGCTGATACAGAAAGGTGTTGCACCTGATAGAATTATTGCAAGAGGTTACGGAGAAGAATTCCCGAGAGTACCTAACGATACAGCAGATAATAAACGAATGAATAGAAGAATAGAATTTAAACGAATCAAGTAATTAGTGGTTGAGTGATTTAAAAGCCCTTTCAATTGAGAGGGCTTTTTTATTTCTTACTATTCAATCACTAATTGATAACCATCATATGGGCAAAAATTATATAATCCGTTCAATTTTTCTCCACAATTTGGACAAGATTTTTTGGGGAATAAAGAAGCAAGTGGAAGCTTAAATTTAAACTCTTCATTAGAAACATGAACAATAAAATGATCTTTTTCTTTAGGATTTATATAGTAGTCGCCATTTTGATATTTGGCGCTAAACAATACATATTGCATATTCTCTCCCATTTCACCCATCGTATTTGCGAAAACCGGTTTCATAACATCTAAAAAATTTTTTGCATCAGGGTCGATTTCATTTCTATCGATTGGATGAAGTGAATGATTATCTGAAAATACAATTTTGCTTTTATCGTAAATTTTTTCTACTGATTCATATTTAATCCCACCAAATGTTCCTACTTTTCCTAAAAGAATAAATGTCACGATATAGGGTTCGAGCAACTTGATTGTTTCCTGAGCTAAAATTTCATCGTACAACGGATCCTCTTGTGCCATACCCAACCAGTACTCATTAGGTATCCACCATACCATAACCATTTTATTTATATCCTCGGAAAATAATTGAGTTTCCGTAAACATAATATCTAAATCGATTATATTAGAATTCTCTTTAGAAATGCTATGAGAACCAGCAGAGTACTGTGAGTATAAAATAACAGTTAATAGAAAGAAGAATGCTAACAGGTGTGATGTTCTCATTTCTCCACCTTGGTAAGATTTTAAGATCAATTTAATTGCTTACATAAATCTATATAATTGAATGATATCAATTGTCATGATTTTGTAAAAATTGATCCGACTTAAAAATATTACCCTAAAAGTGTTAAAAATACACCAGCAGCAACTGCAGAACCGATTACTCCAGCTACATTTGGACCCATTGCAGCCATAATTGGATTTACTTTTCCGTCTGTATTTTGAGATACAAAATCCTGAACAACTCTTGCAGCCATGGGTACCGCAGATACTCCTGCTGCGCCAATGCAGGGATTTATTTTTTTTGCTTGTGGTAGAAAAACGTTTATAAATTTAGCAAATGTAATGCCGCCTGCAGTGCTGAAGATAAATGCAACTGCACCAAGTCCGAATATTATAAGTGTCTGAGGATTCAGAAAATTAGTTCCTTCCATTGTTGCGCCCACTGCAATTCCTAGGAATATTGTAACAATATCAATTAAAGCACCGCCTGCAGTTTTCTTTAGCCTATCAGTTACACCGCTTTCTCTAATCAGGTTACCAAACATCAGCATTCCAATTAAGGGTGCGCTTGAAGGGACCGCAAGAGAAGCAATTGCACCGGTTAACATTGGAAACATGATTACAGCTTTTTTGGAAACTGGTTTTGCCTGCGGCATATCAATCGCTCTTTCTTTTTTTGATGTAAGCAATTTTAAAATAGGCGGCTGGATAATTGGAACCAGCGACATATAGCTGTACGCTGCTAACGCAACCGGTCCCAATAAATGAGGTGCAAGCTGGGCGGATAGAAAAATAGTAGTAGGTCCATCTGCACCGCCTATTATGCCTATACTTGCAGCTTCTTGCGGTGTAAATCCAAATAAGTAAGCCGCCCCCAAAGCTGCAATGAAAATACCAATTTGTGCTGCAGCCCCTAATAGAAAGGTAATCGGTCTACCAAGAAGTGGACGAAAATCTGTAAGTACCCCAACACCCAGAAATATCAGCGGTGGAAGAAGTTCAGTTTTTATTCCGCCTTCGTAAATTAATCCAATTATTCCTTCTCCGTATGAACCCATATCTGCAAGAGGGAAATTTGCCAATACCATTCCAAAGCTTATTGGAATAAGAAGCAGGGGTTCATATTGTTTTTTGATGGCAAGGTAAACAAGCAAGCCGGCAACGGCAAACATTATCCAGTTTGTCCAATCGAGATTTGCAAAACCGGAATCTACAAAAAGCTTGAGGAGTTTTTCCATCGCTGCAGGCTTTAATTTATTGTAAGAATAGGATGCGATGAATCAATTTCGTCACCAATTTTTGCATTTATTGAGATAACTCTTCCATCCTTTGGTGCTTTAATATCGTGTTTGGCTTTCATCGCCTCAACCTGTGCAATTACCTGTCCTTTACTAATTGAATCTCCTTCTTTTACTAATATATCAGCAACATCAACACTGCCTGCGAAAGCGTGAAAAATTGGTGTGCCATTTTCTTTTTCCAAAACCTCAGTTTGCGCTGCTGCAGAAGTCTGAACAGTAGTTCCCACGCCAATTGGTTCAGTAGTTATAACAAATGTTCTAATCCTGCCGTTTTCTTCAACCACACATTTTGATTTAACTGGACCCTGAGTCATAGAAACCGGTGCAGTTGCTTTTACTTCTTTTTTCTGTTCTTCTTTTTGTTTCAATGGAATATCAATTTTACCTTTACCTGTGAGCAAGCGAATTCCTTCATTCGCTTCAATTTTCTTTCCCGGAACCATACAAGAAAGTACAAGAAATGTATTTTCATCATTTACAGGAAGATTCATTTCTTCAAGTGCCTTCTTTGCTGGTTCAATATTTTTTGGTGCAGCTTCTAAGGGATCACCTTCAAAAACAGGAAGGTTTAATTGTTCGGAAGCTTTTTTAACTACCTCAGGATCAGGTGGTAGGGGAGTTTTTCCAAAGTATCCGAGTACAGCTCTGCCATAACCAGTTTCAATTTTTTCCCATCTTCCGTACATAACATTGTTGAAGGCTTGCAGCCAGTACTGCTGGCTTCCGGGAGTGACACTTGTCCATGCACCGCCGGCTTCAACCACCACAGGAAATTCTGCCAACACATCACTGTACTTGTGGAGTATTCCTGCTTTTACCATCATATGAACATTTGGACCGATTGCACCGCCGGGCATTGGGAATCCGAGCACCCGTGCATCTGCTGTAGTAGTTGTTGGATTAAAATTATAGTCCTTTAAACCTTCTGTTAAAAGATTTTCAAGTTCATTCATTTTAGAAACATCAACATCGAGTGAATAACCTGTTCCCTTCAATCCATGAGCAAGTGATCGAACATCGGGCTGCACCGTTCCACTAGCCATTGGACGCAAGGATAGATCAACTCCATCAACACCAGCTTCTATTCCTGCAGTATAACAGGCAACTGCAGTGCTGGCTGTATCGTGAGTATGAAGCCACAATGGCATCTCGGGTGGCATAATCTTTTTTAAACCAATAACTGTATCATAAATTGTCTTAGGATCGGTTGTACCGCTAGCATCCTTTAAACAAATACTATCAATTTGAACATCACTATCAAGTAATCGCTTTCCAATATTGATGTAAAATTGAGCAGTATGAACTTTATCAGATTTAAATGGTAAACCCATTAAGGCAATTGCAACCTGGTGATGCATTCCAGCATCAACAATTGGTTTACCAGTTTTAATAAGGTTTTCAACATCATTCATGTAATCGAAATTTCTATCCCATGTTGTCCCGTACTTTTTCATCAATTTTGCTTGCAGATTTAAGCCTTCTATTGACTGTGTTGTGAGAGTCACGCCGGAAACTGATCTTGTAAGAATCTGCAAATCAATATCTGGTCCAACGGCATCTCTTATTTTTTGCATGGTTTCAAAAGGATTCTCTCCGAGGTAAAAAAGTGGTGCCTGAAAGCGTGCACCTCCGCCAAATTCAAAGTGTTTAATTCCTGCTTCAACCGAAGCTTTCATTGCTGGCAGAAAATCGTTAAGCCTTACTTTTCCTCCGAATGAACTTTGCAGTCCATCTCTAAAAGGAGTGAACATAACTCTTATTTTTTTCGGCTTTTCAGTAAATATCATTTTAGCTCCTCTATCTTAGTAATTTTTGATTGAGGGTAAATCCTGTTTATATGCGATGTCATAGCCGCATACAAAACAGAATCGTCGTTTGTTAATTTCTCGGGTAAAATTTTCGTAAGAAGGTGAATGAGAATTGATAAAATCGCAAGGATAAAAAAAACAATAATTATTGCAACGATACAATCAATTAGGAATTCGCTGCCGCTCATGGTATCCCCGTTAAATCAAAATTTAATAAATCTTATGTTCCAACTTAAAGCATTATTTTAAAAAATGAAAGGTGATTTCTGCTAAAATAGAATGCTGTATGTAACCTTTGCTTTGTCAGGATGCCTCTCTAAAACAAATATAGCATCGTTGAACCATTTTATAAATCTATCACAATGTTTTGATGTTCCAATTGGGTATTGTCTAATCTTCCACCTGTTTTTCTTACCTCTGTTTTGATAAATTCCTCCTGAATTATAGGCACACGCTACTTTAGGCGGATCAAAATTTGTAATCGGAAATTGCTCAGCAATATAACTTGTTCCCGCTTTAATTGAATTCGAGGAATTTCTCAGCCATTTTGAATCTATCTTTTCGTTGTGAAGAGTGGAGCGTGCAGTTGAAATTAATGTCTGCATTAATCCGACGCTAACTCTGTTCGGGGAAGTTCTATCTGATACAAAACCAGGCTCCTCTCTTCGTGAAGTTGCTTTGCCGCTGGATTCTGTTGCAATTGTTGCGATGATAAGAACACATGGAACACCAAAATGTTTTGCCCATTTATTAATTTCCTTATTGTAATTATTCCAGATTCTAGTAACAGTTATCGGAGAACCTTTGCTTCTTTCAATACCGCTGCCTTCTATTTCTATTCCATATTTTGTTAATCTCCAGCGTACGCCATCTTTAAAGGCTCGGTGATATTTTTTTAAACTAATATAATTTTTCTTTCTTTTCTTGCTTTTAATTGATGATGTAATTTCTTCGGGAATAATTAAAACTTGTCCTACCTTTATACTGTTGGGATTTTTAATTTTGTTTTCTTCTGCAATGATGGTGTATTTGCCCGGATTGTTGTAGAATAGAAGTGCTATTCTCCTTAAAGTGTCTCCTCTTTTTACTTTGTATTTTTTCATTTTCACTTTCTGTTTAATTTTAATTTTCACGTTAAAAATAAATACATTAAATAAAAAAAAGAATATTATTGCATTTACAGGATTTCAGAAATAAGTTAATTAAGTTTGATTCTTAAACTGAGAGTAGGTCTCTATCAATAATTTAGAAAAAATATTTATATGCCCAAAAGAATAATTCTTTTTGCAGACGGAACATGGAACAAACCAGAACAAAAGGACCGTGACCGAGTTTCTCCCAGCAATGTTGTAAAAATGGCAAGAGCATTGGAAGCTTATGATTCTAACGGACTGGAACAACGAAGATTTTACGACAGGGGAGTGGGCACAGAAGGAGGGCTGCTAATTAAATTTGCAGGCGGAATGACCGGCTTGGGCATTTCACAAAATATAAAAGATTTATATGAGTTTTTGATAAATAATTATGAGAGTGAAGACCTTGTTTACTGCTTTGGCTTTAGTCGAGGTGCATATACTGTGCGCAGTTTAAGCGGATTGCTGGATAAATGCGGGCTTCTGAAAAAAGAATTTTCAGACAAAATAAAAGAAGCTTACAGGCTATATAAAAAAAGAAATCTATCTGCTGACTGCCCAAAAATTGTTGAGTTCAGAAATAAATATTGTATAAAATGCAATATTCATTTTCTTGGAGTTTGGGATACGGTTGGTTCGCTTGGTTTGCCAATTCCAGGTCTTCGTTTGTTAACCCGACCATTCTATAAGTTTCACAATGAAAAACTCAGCCCGGTAGTTCAAAATGCTTTTCAGGCTTTAGCCATAGATGAGCAACGAAAACATTTTACACCTTCAATCTGGAAAAAAGAAGGTGTTCAAACAAATCAGAAAATCGAGCAGGTTTGGTTTCCCGGAGTTCATACAAATATTGGCGGTGGTTATGTGGATGCTGGTCTTTCCGACATTGCATTTCTCTGGATGAAAAAGAAAGCTGAACAGTGCGGTCTAAAATTTAGTGATGGTTATATTAATAAGAAGATTAATCCCGATTCTTTTGGTGAATTGCGTAAATCAAGAAAATTATTTTATCGACTTTTTAAGAAATTTAACAGACCAATTCTTCAAGATGAAAATGCTAATGAGTTCATTCACTTTTGTGCACTGGATAGATTAAATGAAATTACAATTTCTTACACACCGGAAAATCTGATGGATGTGTTTGAAAAGGGAATGATTTCAACTACTGAATAAATGGATTTAAGGAGAGTAACTTTTGCCGTATGTTGAATAGCGATGAAAAAGTTTAAATATATTTTTTACTTACTCAGCTTTATTCTGATTGGAGCAATAAATTTTGTTTCCTGCAATTCTGAATTGCCATCCGGACCAGTAAACGGTAGTCCGTATGAGATTCAGGGGACAGTAATTGATACGGACGGCAATTTACTTTCGGATGTCAATCTTTATATTATTTATAATCTTAACAATGTCGTAAATGGTTATCAGAACAAAAATTTAAATGTTGATTCCGTTTCATATTTAAGTCAGAATTTTCCTAATCCTTTTATTAATACAACAAATATTACGTTTAATATTTCTGCAGTGGGATTTGTAAAATTATATTTAACGCAGTTCAATTCAGATGACACGCTCCGAACGATTTTAAATAGCAATCTCAATGAAGGGTTTTATGCACTATTTGTAAGTGAACAGATTGTAAACAATCTTTACTCACTTAAGCTACACGTTCAAATTGCAGAAGATTCACTTTTTCAAGATGAAGTTTTTATCTTAAAAAATAATAATGATCCTGATAGTCTCACAAGAGAATCCAATCCGAACTTTGAAATTTTTAATAGCACTTTTAAGATTAATTATGCTTCAATTCCTTTTGGTAGAGAAGTAAAAGTAACCGGTTCATCTCCAAACGTTTTATCAACGAAAATTATTTCACGTGAATTAACCTTCGTTTTTGAAAAACCCGGTTATAAGAATCTTCTTGAAACGCACACCATTAATTCTTCCAATAACACAAAAATTATTTTCAGAATGGAGAGGGAATAAGGAAAAATTGTAAAACCTCCAATCATCCCGTAAAAAATTTGAATATCAACTGTTAATCACGTAAGTTTTTCCTACATTTTCTTAGAATTTTGAATAAAATCGAAGAATGGAGAGATTTTAATGTCCGATATACTTATTGAATGTGTCCCGAATTTTTCCGAAGGACAGAATAAAGAAATAATAAAGCAAATTACAGATGAGATCGAACGAGTTGAGGGCGCTCGGTTGCTCGATGTTGATCCGGGATATGAAATGAACCGCACAGTTGTTACGTTTGTCGGCACTCCCGATGCAGTTAAAGAAGCGGCATTCCATGCAATCAAAAAAGCATCCGAACTAATTGATATGAGTAAGCATAAAGGTTCTCATCCAAGGATGGGTGCAACTGATGTTTGTCCTTTTGTTCCTGTAAGTGGTGTTTCAACCGAAGAATGCATCGAATTATCAAAAGAAGTTGGAAAAAGAGTCGGGGATGAATTAAAAATTCCTATTTACCTTTATGAAAAATCAGCTATTACGCCTGAAAGAGAAAATCTTGCTAAGATTCGCCAGGGAGAATATGAAGCTCTCGAAGAAAAATTAAAAAAGCCTGAATGGAAACCTGATTTTGGACCTTCGAAATTTAACGCAAAAGCCGGTGCAACGGTAATTGGAGTAAGAGAATTTCTGATTGCATACAATATTAGTTTAAACACACGGGAAGCATTACACGCAACAGATATTGCTTTCGAACTGAGAGAGAAGGGAAGATCAGCGAGAGCTTTGAATGATACACCATTCTATTATAAATCCACTGAGATTTTAAAGTATAAAAGTGGCAGCTACCCATGTGGAAATGATGATCAGTTTGTAGGTAAAAGTATTGATGAGATATTTAAACACTGCAAAGATGTACACGATTACGATTTAAAAGAATTACTGGAGCTGAATGGAATAGATCCCAACAATCCTGAAGGACAATCTGTTAAAGTGCCGGGGAAATTTAAATATTGTAAAGCAATTGGTTGGATGGTTCCCGAATATGACCGTGCACAGATATCAATTAATCTGACTAATTACAAAGTAACCTCAATGCATCATGTGCTCGATGAAACACGCAGACTTGCTGCAGAAAGAGGATTGATCGTAACCGGAAGTGAAATAGTTGGAATGGTTCCGTATCCTGCTCTGCTTGAAACAGGAAAATACTATTTACGTAAACAGCATCGCTCCACTGGAATTCCAATCAAAGATATACTTAATACAGCCGTTCAATCGCTCGGATTAAATGATGTCTCCGAATTTAAAATTGAAGAAAGAGTATTAGGTCTTCCTAAAAATTTGGATACCGCTTTAGTTGAAATGAAAGTCACAGATTTTGTTGATGAAGTTTCACGTGAATCTCCTGCACCCGGCGGCGGCTCGATTGCAGCACTTGCAGGGTCTCTCGGCGCCTCACTTGCTTCGATGGTTAGTAATCTTACTGCAAACAAAAGAGGAAGCGAAAAAGTTGATGATATCCTGAATAATGCTGCAGATAATTTACAGGATATTAAGAACGCCCTTGTAAAAGCAGTTGATGATGATACAGATGCATTTAATGCTTATATGGATGCACGGAGACTTCCAAACAAAACTCCTGCAGAACAAAAAGCCCGCGAAGAAGCAATGCAGACAGGATTAAAGCAGGCAGTTATGGTTCCGTTGGGCACAGCACAGCGAAGTTATGAAGCAATTGAAATTGCAGAAGTTGTTGCAAAGAATGGTAACCCTGCATCCATTACAGATGTGGGAGTTGGTGCACAAAGTGCTTACACAGGTGTGCTTGGCGGAATTTACAATGTGTTGATCAATCTTAAAGATATTACAGATAAAAAGTTTAACGATGATATGCGAAAAAAATGTGCAGAGCTAAAAGAAAAGGCGCAGAAGAAATTAAGTGATGTTTTGGGACTAGTAGAATCAAAATTATAGAAAATAAATAGCCCCGTACTTCAGCGCGAGGGGAGAAAAGCGAGTTAATAATGGTTGGGCTTCAGCCGGATGATTAGACAGAAAAATCAATTTCCCCGACTTAAAGGTCGGGGCTATTCCTCGCTCTCTACTTCAAATTTTACAATTTCATATCCCTTGTAAGTTTCATACGCTGCAAAAATTACACCGAATAGAACAGATATCATTCCTAATAAAAAGAATGAAGTTATAAAGCTGTTTATACGTGTAACATCAAATAAATAACTAAACCCGATAAAAAGTGAAGTAACTACAAATAGTGCAACGGCAATCGTATAAAAAAGAACAGCATTACGCACAAGCTGAACTCTATAGGTCAGTCTTTCAAGCTGTTTGCTTATACTTTCCAAACGCACATTTTCCTGGTAACTGAATTCGGAATCATCAATTTTACGTAAGGTTTTTCTTCTCTCTTCATTTAGTAAACGGATTCTGTTCACAACAAGTGAGTATTTGTTGTTCATTCCAAGTAGAAGCAATCCGCATGCAGAGATCATCAATCCGGGTGCAAGCATTAATTGGATTATTTCTATTATTGAAGATATATCGTGCATAGCATTTATAATTTTTTGGGTAAATATAATGAAAAGGGTAGAGAGGTTAGATATGCCAGATTATGATAATCCGGCATATCTTTTCATATGGAGAGGGCTATTCATAAATCTCATAAAAAGTATTATCATAATAGAATCTAACATTCTGTCCGAGTGCCAGAAACTGAGCTGTTTCAGGTTTATCATTTATCAATTTAAAGTACTCATCAGAATTAAATTGAATACGTTTTTCGTTTTTTACTTTTTGATTTTGCAATTCGGAATCAACCCAAAACTTACCGCTCTGGTAAACTGCTCTTCCTTGCACATTTCTTACTTGCTGAGTTAAGTTTCTTTCAATACCAGTTTCATCAACATACATCATTCTTCCGCTGCCCTGCTTTGTTTCACCATAGTTGCTTGCTTGATTTAATCCCTGCAATTCCTCACTAGCTGTAACACTTCTATCTCCGCTTTTTTCTTTCATTGCATCAAAATCACCTTCGTTTTCTCTTCGCAATTCAGGTGCAGGAGGCAGAGTCTGAAAATGATCTACTAAATCATTTCTTCGTACTCGTATCTCTTCATCTTCCATAATTAAATAACTGGTGTAAGGAGTAACAATGCCATGTTCACGTGCAAGCTGCGTTATCTCATCAACCAGTTCCTTGTCTTCACCATTCAATCGAATTTGATCCAACAGATAGCCAATTCTTCTTGAAGCCCATAGCGGAGGGATAAAATCATATTCATCGTTTTCGTTTGTAAAATCTGTATTGATAGTGAATGCCCTTCTTTCACCTTTTACTGTTCCGTTCAAAGTTATGTGTGAGCTGCCATTACCGCTGTATCTACCGAAAATGGTTAAGCTTGAACCCCTGAAAAGATCTGGCAAATTGTTTGGATAGATTTGAAATGTTCTCATCCCACCGCTGAAGGAAAGTGATAAATTTGTTAAAACAGGAGACTGCACTTTATCATAAAAACTGGAGATCTTTATCTCGATATCTTCATTTTCAGAAATGTAAGTTCTGAATGCTTTAGTTTGCTCAGTAATTTTATCAAGCAAATGTGTGTTTATTTCATTACCAATTCCAAAAGTGAAGATTCGTGTTTTATCATCGTTCATCTTTTCAATTTTTTTTAGAAGATCTTCATCTTCTGTCAATCCTATTGTTGGCTTACCATCTGTTATAAAAACAATCAAGTGAGTGCGGCCGCTGTTTTTATTTTCTTTAAGAGCAAGATTTAATGCTTCTTCAATATTAGTTCCGCCTACAGGTTTTAAATCATTAATAAATTTTTCTGCTTTTTTTACATTTGTTTCAGATACGGATTCAATTTTACCAAACAGTGAATATCCTTCCGTTGAAAATTTGATAATATCAAATCCATCACCTTTATTTAAATTATTCACGCAATAGAGAAGTGCCTTTTTTGCCTGTCTTAATTTTTCACCGGCCATACTACCTGAAACATCTAACACGAATGTTATGTCCTTAGTATCAATTTGGTTCTCATCAATTATGAATGAAGGGGCAGCAGTTAAAAGAAAGTATCCATCATTAGTTCCCGTTTTATAGGTTAGCAGTGAAAGCCCTACATCATCGTTGTTTGTATTGTAATATAGCTTGAAATCAATATCAGGTTTTGTGTTTTCCTCTTCGAATGAAATAACAGCATTGTGATTATCTTTATTTACAACATCAACTGGATGAGTAGGGGAATAGATATTTTTTATTTCTTTATTAGTTTTCAGATCAACTTTTACTCTGACATTTTTAACAGGCTTAGCAGAAAATTTTTCCGTGTTGAGTGGATAAATGTATTCGTACAATCCGTTGTCGGAACTCAAAACTTCACTATAGCTGATTTTAACTTTCTTTTTGCTTCTGGGTTCAATTGGAAAAATGCGAACCTTAAATATTCCTTGTCCGGTATATTCGAGTAACGCAGGATCTTTAATTTGCCTGACAATATCTTCATAAATTTGTCTTGCCTTAATTGCATCGAGCAGCTCCGCGTAAACCATTTCACCATTTATTTCCATACTGAATTCATTTAGAACCGCATCTTTGGGAATTGGAAAAATGTAATATCCCTCAAGCATTTGATTTGAAGGATTATAAAATTCCTGGTCAATCAAGGTTTCAGCAATATTTCCATTTATTCTTA
>CBDUAV010000083.1:0-13064 GCA_965365225.1 uncultured Ignavibacteria bacterium
AGCGAGGCTTAATAATGGGTTATTTTATAAGCAACATCTTTTTTGAGGCAGTAAAGTTACCAGCCTCTATACGGTAAACATAAATCCCGGAGGGCAGTTTTTCACCCCCAAAATTCAGTTCGTAAAATCCCGGTGTTTTTTTCTCATTTACAAGTGTTGCTACTTTTGTTCCAAGTATGTTGTAAACTTTCAGTATCACTAATGTTTCCTTGGCAACAGAATATTTTATTACTGTGCTTGGATTAAATGGATTGGGGTAATTCTGATATAAACTGAATTCTGTTGGTAGTTGATTCTCCCCATCAACACTTGTTACCGGACTAACAGAAACATAGTCTGTTCTAATAAGTGTATCCGCAGAACTTCCGTTATAAACAACTAATTTTACTGAATAATCACCTACTTGTGTGTATGTAAAAGAAGGATTTTGATCGGTCGCATCAACTGTGCCGTTATTATCAAAATCCCATTCCCAGTTTGTAACAGGATTATTAGGATCAGAAACTGAAAGATCATTAAATTGAACGGTAAGAGGTTCTTCACCTGAAATAACATCTGCTCTGAAATTTGTTTTTAAATATCCTGCCGGAATTTCCTCTACAATATTATGAACAGTATTTATGGCAACGTTAGTAAGAATCTTTGATTGTCCCGATGGCCATTCAATTAAAACTGAATCTATTGTTGCTGCATTACCCAAACCAAAATGTACTCGAAGGCTGTTGTGCCCGTTAAAATTATTCTGTGCAGATACTTCGCGCATTTGCCATACAGGATTTCCATTAATTGTAGCTTTAGTTTTTACTTTGGCTCCGATTGCAGATTTATTTGAAACCATTCCTTCTAAAGAGAACATCACCCAATTATTTCCGTTTGAAGAAACATTCTCATAAAGTGCTTTTCCAGTACCTGTTCCTGTAACAAACATATCTAGGTCACCATCATTATCGTAATCACCCAATGGATTACCCCTTGCAGGTCCGGTAAAAATGGATTCAGCGGTAAAAGTATTATTTCCATCATTCAAGAAAACACGCGTACTGGATTCATCTGTTAAAATTACATCTAAATCTCCATCGTTATCAATATCTCCCCAGCTATTACTTAAATAAGAGCCGCTGAGTGTTAATGCATTAGATAAACTTTCATATGTGCCATTATTGTTTTTGTAGAATCTGTTTACAGCGCTTGAGTAATTTGTTAAAAATGCATCGAGATCGCCATCATTATCATAATCAATCCAATTCCAAACCTGTCCATCCTGCAAATCAGTTGCAAATGGTGCGGTATTATTTCTTTCAAAATTTGCTGAACCTGTTTCCACGAGAGTATTGTTATATAAATAATCTACTGCTGCAAAATTAACGGGACCACTTCCAATAAACAGATCAACATCACCGTCTAAATCATAATCAGACCATGTTGCAACTGTATAAGGTTTAAGAAGAGTAGTAAATTCAAATGAATCAATTTTTGTAAATCTTCCATCACCATTATTTTGGAAGAATCTTGAAGGAATGCCCAGACCTAAAAAACTATTTGGATGAGTGATAACTAAATCAACAAAACTATCGTTGTTGTAATCAGCCCATGCACCTGTCCACCCGCGGTTATCATCACCGGAACCTAATGGTGTTTCATCCATTACTTCAAAATTTCCCACTCCATCATTTAAATAAACAAGCGAAGGATTGCCAGAGAGAAATAAATCAACATCACCATCGTTATCGTAATCAGCCCAGCTGGTTCCATTGCCAAGTTGAGGAGCGCTTAAGCTTTGGAAATCATTTAGTCTTTCAAAATTTCCGTTTCCGAGATTTTTAAAAAGATAATTTTTTGTTGAATAAAGATCATCATCCCCATCTCCATCAATATCTACCCAGGCAGCACCTGAGTAATTCGCATCCATTCCGATTGCAACAATAGGATTATTCTGATCGGTTACTTCCACAAATGTTTGTGCAACTGTAACCCAATTAAATAATCCAAGAATAAACAGAAGTAAATTTGTAAACTGTAAGTTTGAAGAATTTCTCATCGCATTTACCTTTCTATTGTTTTAAGATTTTTCACTTTTCAGTTTCAACAATAAAAAAGAAAGACTCTCAATAGTATCCTGCAATTTGGGGGATATTAGAAGTTAAATATGGAGGGAAATTAAATTAGTCTGTCTTTGGTAGCCTTTTCTAACGCTTCAGCTTTAGAGCCAACGTTTAATTTTTGATAGATATTTTTTATGTGTGATCGAACGGTTTCTTTATTAATGTGCAAATCATCTGCAATCATCGTATAACTTTTTCCGCGTCCAAGCTGCTGAAGAACTTCGGTTTCGCGTGCTGTTAATGGGCTTTCAGTACTTCTTTGAAAAGAACGAATTACTCGTTTTGCAATACTTGTGCTCATGGGTGCGCCGCCTTTTATAACCTCGCTAAGTGAGCTGAGTAGTTTTTCTGGCTTAATATTTTTTGTAAGGTATCCGCTTGCACCAGCACAAAGTGCATCAAAAACTTTTTCATCATCGTCGTGAACCGATACAACAATAATCTCAACCTTTGAATAGACTTTTTTTATTCTTCGTATTCCTTCAATTCCCGAAATACCGGGTAAACCAATATCCATTAAAATAATTTGCGGTGAATCGTTAGTGAGATTTTTAATTGCACCTTCGCAGGTGTCGTAATTTGCATTGCACAAAAAAGATTCGCTGCTGTTGATGAGGGAGACAAAACTTTCTCTTATGATTTCATCATCTTCAACAATAACCACCCGAGTAATATTTTTGTTAAGCATATTATAAATCAGTGTATTAATGTCACTAAACAGAATTGATTAGTCTTAATTAAAATTTACTGATTTAATAGGAAACTTACCTTTAAATAATAATTTTGTCCCATTACCGGGTTTGGAATCAATTTGAACTTTTGCATTCAAAATTTCTGCGCGCTTCTGCATGTTTTTTAAGCCGTTGCCTTTTAAATTTTCATTCATTTCAAATCCTGCACCGTCATCTTCCAGCATTATTTCAAACTCCTCTTCTTTTATTGATGATGTCAGGGACACTGTTTTACTGTTTGAATGTTTAAGCGAATTGTTCATTCCTTCTTTGAATATCAGCATTAAATGTCTTTTCCAATCCATATCAAGTGAAGCATTTTGAAACTCTTCAGAAATTCCTTCTACATTAAAGTTCACGTTTGTGCTGCCGAAAATTTCATCTCCAAAATCTTTAAGCCTGATAATTAATTCATACAAAGAATCTTTTTGCGGATCAATTGCCCAGATGAAATCTTTTGTCCCGTCGTACAACCTTGCTGAATTTTCTGAAATCTGATTGAGTAAAGGATTTATCTCGGAAAATGAAACGCCGATTTTTCGCTTTACAATTTCAGTTAAAAGTGAAATTCTGGTAAGCCTATGTCCCAATTCATCATGAAAATCAATCGCTGTTTTTTTACGAATACGGTTGCTTTCTTCTTCCTTTATTGTTTGAATTTTAATTGCACGACTGACCTTGGTTCTTAAAACCAGTAGGTATGCCAAAAATAAAATCAATACTGACCCAATCATTACTGAAGGAACAAACCACCAGGTTTGATAAAAATGTGGTGTTATAACAAAACTAATGGAAGCAAAATTTTCACTCCAAACTCCGTCACTATTGGTTCCCATTAATTGAAATGAATAGTTGCCATGCGGTAGTCTTGAAAATATTACGGAGTTATCATTGTTTAGTGAGAGCCAATCTTCATTATAGCCGAAGAGTTTGTATTGATATTCATTTTTTTCAGGATTTGTAAAATC
This sequence comes from uncultured Ignavibacteria bacterium, assembly GCA_965365225.1. GTDB lineage: Bacteria > Bacteroidota > Ignavibacteria > Ignavibacteriales > Ignavibacteriaceae > IGN2. The sequence continues at coordinate 3,802 of CBDUAV010000083.1, forward strand.
TAGAGAAGCAAACTCAATTATAATACTATTTTGATCAGGCTCTAATTCGATCACATCATTATTTATATTTGTCTCAGTAAAATTCCCATCTTCATTTTTTATTTTGATTGAAGTAATAACAACTTGTGGGTTGTATTCACTGAAGATCAAATTATGAGGATTAAAAAAGCTAATTCCATTCATTCCGCCAAAGTATAATGTCCCATCTGAAGATTTTGAATATACTGCTGGATTAAAAACATTTCCCTGCAAGCCATCATCTTTATCAAAATTTAAAAAAGAATTGTCCGTCAAGTTATAACGACTTATTCCCTTATTAGTGCTGAGCCAAATATTTCCCACATCATCTTCAACAATTCCAAAAATTACATCACTTGGCAATCCATCTTGCTGATAAAAGTGCCTGAAAGAATTTGTTTTTAATTCGAACCTGTTCAAACCGCTTGCTGTGCCGAACCAAATATTTCCACGCCTGTCTTCCAGAATTGAATAAACATAATTGTTACTTAAACCTGCGGGATTATTTTGTTTCTGTATGTATGATTTAAATTTTTCAGTTTGTAGATCAAATTGATAAACACCTCCATAAGTACCAATCCAAATATTATTTTTTGAATCAGAATAAATTGAAAGAATAAAATCTGCATGGCTTAAATTTTGTTCTTCGGAAAATGAAAAATGCTTCAGAGTCTTTTCTTCTTCATTTAAACGATAAATGCCCTGATTGTAAGTTCCGATCCAAAGATTATCTTTTGCGTCAAAGCAAAGTGCCGTGATACTTTTTCCTTCAATTTCATTTTTTTCTTCTTTGGTGAGCGAAATATTTGCAAATCGTTTTCTATTCAAATCATATTTTAATAGTGAATTACCTGCTCCAATCCATAAATTATTTTTATGAACTGCGAGTGACTGAACAACCATAAATCCTTGCTGAGGAAGATTGATAATAGAAAGTTGATCATTTCCAGAATTGTATACATTTATCTTGCTGCCATAACTTCCAATGTATATATTACTTTTTTCATCCTCTGCAATTGATTTTATGTTGCCATTGCTTAAGGAATTTGGATCGTCTTTATTACTTTGAAGAAGATTAAATTTTGAAGGTGATAAAATTATTTTTGTTATTCCTGCATTGTAGGATGCAGCCCAAATTATTCCCGAATTATCAACTAAAACTCTGTTTACATAATTCTCAGCGATTGAATTTCCAGTATTACTTCCAAATATTCTAAGATCACTATCATTTGAATTTAATTTTATTAAACCATTATTGCTACCTATCCAAAGATTTCCTTCTTTACCTTCTGCGATTGAAGTGATGTTGAATTGTAATTCATTTTTGTGCTGAACAAACTTTTGTTCAAATTTATCATAGCGTTTTAAACCATTTGAAGTTCCGAGCCATAAGTTATCTTTCGAATCTTTAAAAATTGTATTTACAAATAAATTTCCGGTTGATTGCATATTTGTTTCATTCAAATTAAAATGATCAATATTTGTTGTTCGAAGATTAAAACTCGAAAGCCCTTTTGAATGGCCAATCCAAATCAAATTATCATCTGCGTACAAATCCTGAATGGATGGGTATACATTTGTTGAGTCGTTCAATTTCAAATTGATGTCTTTAAATTCACCGGACGCAGGATTAAAAATCTGTAATCCTCCTGAGCCCGTTCCAATCCAAATCATTCCATCTCTGTCTTCACAAACACTCCAGATTATATTATCTGCAATAGAATTTCTATTATCAGGATTGTGCAAGAAGCGCTTAAATATTTTTTTCTCTGTATCAAACATATTCAATCCGCCGCCCCAGGTGCCGATCCACAAATTTCCTTTACTGTCTTCGTAGATAGATACTACATCATCAAATGAAATTGAACTTGTATTATCAGGATTGTATTTGTAGGTAGTATAGTTTTCGCCATCGTACTTAACCAAACCGTACATTGTGCCGAACCATAAAAATCCTTTGCTGTCTTGAATCATATCGTATGTTAAATTGAGCGAAACACCCTTGTCCAATGGAAGCTGCAAAAATCGTGTTTTGTTGTTTTGTGCCATTGAACTGCTGAACAGAATCAGAACAGTTAATATAATTTTTATCTTAAAATTTGATTTCATTAGTATTGCCTTTAATTCTTAAATCTTTGAAGTGTAAAATATCTTTATCTGCGATTAAAATAAATCACTCATTTTGGGGGAAAACAAAAAGGTTTCTTTGCTAATTAAGCTTTAATTTTGGGTATCAAATTCTAAAATTGCGGAAAACAATATGGATTCAGTTTTTAACGAGTACTTTTACCCCAAATCAATTTGCGTTATTGGCGCATCATCAAAAATAAAATCTCTCGGCTATGAATTAACAAAATCGATTAAACAATATGGTTATACGGGAAAATTATTTTTAATAAATCCAAAAGCGGATGAAGTGCTTGGCTACAAATGTTATCAATCAATTGGAGCTGTAAAAGAAAAAATTGATCTGGCAATAATTATGGTTCCCAAGCAGTTTGTTGAAGAATCAATCAAACAGCTTATTGAAAATGAAACGAAAGCTTTAATACTTATAACCGCAGGATTTAAAGAAACGGGAAAAGAGGGTGAATCTGAAGAAAAAAGAATTGTTGAACTTGTAAAAAAATCTAATGCTAGACTGGTTGGTCCGAATTGTATGGGCGTTATAAACTCCTTACCGGAGATAAAAATGAATGCAACTTTTGTAGCCGAAGAACCGCGAAATGGAAAGATGGCGTTTTGTTCGCAGAGCGGTGCTATCGGTGCTGCTGTCCTGAATTCTTTAAGGGAAACTGATATTCGATTTTCACAATTCATAAGCGTTGGAAACAAAGCTGATGTTACTGAAAACGACTTGCTCGATTTTTGGGAGAAGGATAAAAATGTAAGTGTTATTACTTATTATTTAGAAAGTTTTGAAGACGGCGAAAACTTTTTAAAATATTTTATTGAAAATAAAGTCACAAAACCCGTTATTATCTTAAAAGGTGGGAAAACCTCAAGTGGAATTAAAGCAGCGTCATCACACACAGGTGCATTGGGCAGCAGCGATAAAGTTGTGGATGCAGTGCTTCATCAGTTTGGAATAATGCGTGCAGATGATTTAAACGATCTTTTTAACACTGCAAAAGGATTTGAAGATTTTCCGATAGCGAAAGGAAATCGCATTGCAGTTGTTACAAATGCCGGCGGACCTGCAATTCTCACTGTTGATACTTTGGAAGGAAATAATTTATCACTTGCTGAACTTACTACAGAAACAAAAACTAAATTGAGAGAAATTGTTCATCCGCAAGGGAGTGTAAATAATCCGGTAGATCTGCTCCCGGGCGGAACAGCGGAACAGTTCAAGCAGGTGAATGAAATTTTAATAAAAGATAAAAATGTTGATTCAGTCATCTCAGTTTTTGTTGAACCGATTATGGTTCCTGCACTTCCGGTAATTGAAGGAATAAATGAAATTATATGTGATAAGCCAATCTTCCAGGTTGTAATGCCCCTACCGGAATTTTGGGATCTGTATCGTAAAGAATCAAAAACAAAGCGCTCACTTTTTAGAAGTCCTGAAGATCCTGCGGTTGTTATTGGGAATATGCTCCAGTTTGAAAATCGTCCAATAAATAAAAACAGACTTGTTCCGAAAAAAGTTAATTTTAAAGATTTAAAATTAAACGATGGAAAATTTTTAACTCAGGATGAAGTGATTAAAATTTCTGAAAATTATAATCTTCCAATAATCAAAACTCAATTATTTAATTATGACGAATTAAAAAATACTGAATTTGATTTTCCGGTTGTAATAAAAGCAGTTGGTGAAAAAATAATTCATAAATCGGATTTAAAAGGAGTTATACTAAACATAAAAAATAAAAATGAGCTTCTTTCTCATGCAGATGAAATGGTAAAAAACTTCAGTAAGCAAAACATTCCGCTCAAATCATTTTTAGTTCAGCCGTACATTAAAACAAAATTTGAATTGTTAGTCGGTGGTTTTTGCGATCCAAGCTTCGGTCCTATGGTAATGTTTGGAACTGGTGGGAAGTATGTTGAATATCTGGATGATACAATTATCCGTTCAGCCTATTTAACCGATGATGATATTGATGAAATGATAGACGGAACGAAAATCGGCAAACTGCTTAAAGGAGTAAGAGGGGAAAAACCTGCCGATATTGTTAAAGTAAAATCAGCAATAAATTCAGTCGCACAGATGATGCTGGATAATAAAAAAATTACCGAGTGCGATTTAAATCCACTTGTTGTTACAGAAGATAATAATATCTTTGCTGTTGACGTGAGAATAAAGTGTTAATGTTAAATAGCTTTATTTAGGAATTTGATTTACTGGTTCTCATTCCGGCTCTGCCAGTCCTGCCTACCATGCCTACCGGCAGGCAGGCGACAAGCTGTCCGGAATCTGATTTCGTTATAATAATAAGAATCCGGATTCGTCAGCTAAAGCTGGATCGCTGGAGTGACTTTCAAGGGTCGATTTTAAGGAAAAAATCACAACATATGAATTCATGAAAAGACGAAACTTCATTAAAACCTTATCAACAGCTTCTGTTGCCGCTGCAATCACACCGCATTCCGTTTCTGATAGCATAAAAGTATCCTCAAAAAATATAATTAAACCCAAGCGTTTAACCGAAGGTGATACTATTGCTCTTGTGACTCCCGGCAGCTACATAACAGACAAGGAAAAAGAAGAATCTATCAGCAGCATTCGCAGTCTCGGTTATAAGGTTACCTACTCAGATCGCTTAATGCAGAAAATTGGTTACTTTTCTGCAACAGATGAAGACCGAGCTGCAGATATGAATGATATGTTTGAAAGAGAAGATGTGCAGGGAATTATTTGTGCACGCGGCGGTTACGGCAGTGCAAGAATCCTTCCTTATTTGAATTATGAATTAATCAGTCAAAATCCAAAACCTTTTGTAGGTTTTAGTGATATTACGGCTTTACATTTTGCCCTTTACAAGAAAAGCAGACTAATTTCTTTTCACGGACCCGTTTCAATCTCTACTTTCAGCCGTTTTAGTGTTAAAAGTTTTGAAGAAGTTTTAGTAGATCCCACATTCGAATTACAAATGGATAATTCAAACAACGATAACAATTACAATCCTTACGGCATTACAACAATTACAGAAGGAAATGCCATTGGCGAATTAGTTGGCGGGAACTTATCGATCGTAGCATCTTTAATTGGAACTGAATATGACATTGATTATTCTGGCAAGATCATTTTTTTAGAAGAATTTTTAGAAGAGCCCTATCGCGTTGATAGAATGCTAACACAAATGCTTCAAGCTGGAAAATTTAATAACGTTGCGGGAATTGCACTCGGCGTATTTAAACTTTGTGAACCGAAAAAATCAAATCCAGCTTTTAACGGCTCTTTTAATCTAATGGAAGTTTTAAAAGATAGATTAGGAAATTTAGGTATTCCAGTTATTTACGGATTATCATTTGGACACGTTGTAGATAAACTTACATTACCTTTTGGAATTAAAGCAGAATTAAATACGGAAAGGCAGCAGTTAAAACTTTTGGAAACAGCAGTTGTTTGATCTAAAAATCTTTTAATCTCTCTAGATTATTCCTTTCACCGATAGCTATTAATTTATTTCCCTCATCAACAATGGTTGAGCCTGTTGGATTGTAAACAAAAACTCCTTTTTCATCATTTTGTATTGAAACAATAATTGTGTTAAATTCTGTTCGTATGGGAAGAGCTGCAAGTGATTTTTGATGCATCTTCGAACCTTTTTTTACAACAATCTCTTCAATCTGCAAATCTAAATTTCGATTAGCAGCAACAATCTCAATAAAATCAGCCACACCCGGGCGCAATAATAGCGAAGCCATTCTGTAACCACCCAGCTCATATGGCTTAACAACTCTATCAGCACCTGCTTTTAAAAGCTTTGGTTCAGTTTCGTCTTCAACTGCTCTTGCAACAACAAATAATTTTGGATTTAAGAATTTTGCAGTTAAAGTTGTAAAAACATTTTCGGCATCGTTGGACAAAACAGCAACCAGACCTTTAGCCTTTTTTACACCAACCCTTTCCAACGTAGTATCATGCGAAGCATCTCCGGTATCGTATAAAAAACCCAGCTCATCTAATTTTGGGTGATTAGAAGGATTGTTTTCAATTACAGCAAAATCAACTTTTGCATGAGCAAGTTCTTCGCAAATATGTGTGCCCATTCTACCATACCCACAAACGATGTAATGATTTTCTAATTTTCCGATTTGTTTTTCCATTCTTCTTCTCCTGAAGATTTTGCTTTCGATGAGAATGTGTATTCCTATGCCACCGATATAAAAAACAGTTATAAAACTTGCTAAAACAAGCAAGAGTGTGAAAATTTCACCGGCGCCTGAAAGCGGATGCACCTCTTCAAATCCAGTAGTAGTAATTGTAATGATTACCATATACAGTGAATCTGTAACATTCCAGCCTTCGATAATCATAAACCCAATCGTCCCTGTACCTATTAGAAGTAATAGAAGAACAATTGCATTTCTTAGATGTTTTAATGCACCCAGAGCCATTTTTACATATTTTTCATTAGTATAGGATTAAAATAAGGAAGTTACACGAAACTTTCTTTTTCTATATAGTATAAGATTTTATTCTTAACTTTTTTTTTAGATATTACAAATTTAGCTTTACACTATTACTTAATTTCAATAATCAGGATAAGCAAATGATTCGATCAATAAAATTTTTAAGTCTGATTCTGCTTGTATTTGTCATGCAGGGCTGTTTGGTATTTCACACTGTTTCTTATGAAATTAATCTCACAAATGATAAATCCGGTACAGTAAAAATGGAAGTCGTAGATATCAGATCGGATGCAATGAATTCATCTGAGCTTGAAGAAGATAAGCTGCAGTTATTTAACTTTATTTATAAAGGTGATGATTTTGTTGAACAAATGAAAGATGAAGGAAAAAACATCACCGACCGGCAGCTAATTGCTGTTGAAGATAAACTTAACGGACACGTAAAGTATTCATTTGATGATATTTCTAAGGTTGAAGGAATTATTTACCAGGAACCATTTTATTTTATAACATTAAATCTGGAAGACAGTGTTATATCAACTAACGGTGAAATAATCATTTCCGAAGAGCACAAAAGAATAATGTGGGATAACTCAATGAAAGTTTTGAAATTTAAAATGTTCAGTGCGGATGTTGAAAATTCGAACCTGGTAAAATTAGCCCAGTATCTTGAAGAAGACTAAACTATTTTTATTTAAATGTATGTAGAAGTTGTATTTCCATTACCTTTCCGAAGGGCGTTCACTTATTCAGTTCCCAAAGATCTTTCTGCTCAGGTAAAAGTTGGTATAAGAGTTATCGCTCCGTTTGGCAGGAGAACTCTTACAGGATTTGTCACTAACAAGACTAAAACCACAACTCTTAAAGAAGATATTAAATCAATTGTTGATGTTCTCGATGAAAAGCCGATTGTGGATAAAGATGGTTTTAGTTTTTATTTATGGCTTTCAGATTATTATTTATGCTCTTTTGGTGAAGCTTTAAAGCTTGCCGTTCCTTATGGTTCGGAAGTGGAATCTAAAAGAAAAATTATACCAGATCAAAAAGCGTCTGCCCACATTCTATCAAAAGAAAAAAACAAAGCATCTACAAAAGCAATTATTCTAAAAGTACTTTCTGAAAAGAAAGAAATCAGCTTATTACGGCTTCAAAAGCTAGTAAAGAAAAAAAATATTTATTCTATTCTACGGACACTTCAGCAGCAGGGTGTAATAACCATACTCGACTATCTAGATTCACCAAAAGTAAAACCAAAAACTGTTAATTATGTTAAGCTGAACAAAAAAATAGGTGAAGCTTATTCATCATTCCCGGAACTCGAACGGCGATCTCCAAAGCAGCTGAAACTTCTGCTCGAACTGATAAATGCTAAAGGGAATGGTCTGCCTGTTGCAGAACTGCTTCACAAAACTTCTGCTTCAAAATCTTCTATAGATTCACTTGCTGCGAAAGGATTAGTTAAAACTTATGAACAGGAAATAGATCGTAAGTATGTTGAACATTATCGTGAAGAGTATACAGATCTTGTTCTTTCTGATCAGCAGAATGAAGTGATAAACAAAGTTTCAAAAGAAGTTGAAGTGAAAAACTTCAAAACCTTTTTACTTCATGGAGTTACTGGAAGCGGCAAAACTCAGGTGTACATTGAACTTACCAAAAAAGTAATTGCGCAGAAGAAAACAGCGTTAATTCTTGTTCCCGAAATTTCACTTACTCCGCAAATTACATCGAGGTTTTTTAATGTTCTTGGAGATGAAGTTACGGTTCTTCATAGCCGTATGTCACCCGGCGAACGTTATGATTCGTGGCGGAGAATATTCAAGGGAAAATCTAGTGTTGTAATCGGTGCCCGGTCTGCATTGTTTGCACCGTTGAAAAATATAGGGCTGATTGTAGTTGATGAGGAACACGATTCAAGCTATAAGCAATCGGATATGATTCCTAAGTACAATGCACGCGATTCTGCAATTGTCCTTGCAAGATTTCAAAACTGTCCTGTTGTACTTGGCTCTGCAACTCCCTCAATCGAAAGTATGTATAATACACAAGCAGGCAAATATAAATTATTGGAACTGCCGGAACGAATCGATGATGCGAAACTTCCCCTTATTACACTTGTTGATGTGAACAGAGAACGAAAAAAGCAGCGGATGGAAAATGTTTTTTCTAAAACTCTGTTAAATAAAATTGAAGAAAGATTAAAACGGATTGAAGGTGTAATTATCCTTCAAAACCGAAGAGGTTTTTCAACGCAAATTTATTGCACCGATTGCGGCGAGGTAGAAATTTGCGATAACTGCTCTGTGCCAATGGTTTATCATATAAATAAAAATAATATTCAATGCCATTACTGCAGCTTAATTAAAGATGCACCGAATGCTTGCACGCACTGCGGCTCAATTCAATTAAAATATTTTGGAACTGGAACAGAAAGAGTTGAGGATGAACTTGAGTTTTATTTTCCAAATGTAAAAATGAGCAGAATAGATTCGGATTCAATCTCAAAAAAATCTTCATTGAGCAAAATACTTTACTCCTTCGGAAATGGCGAAGTTGATGTTTTGGTAGGAACACAAATGGTTTCGAAAGGATTGGATTTTTCGCGTGTTACACTAGTTGGAGTTATTTCTGCAGAAACAACTTTGTGGCTGCCGGATTTTCGT
>CBDUAV010000084.1:0-12871 GCA_965365225.1 uncultured Ignavibacteria bacterium
CAGAAGGAATTGAAATGATAAAGGAACAAATTGCAAAGTTCTCTCCCACGGAGCTTAAATACGATGCGAGCATTCTCGATGAAAGACAAAAAATAGTTGTGGAAAAACTTTATCGTGCTGCAAAAATAATGGATGAAATTTTTCTTGATCAGGTTTATTCAAAAAACTATCAGATAAGAAATGAATTAAAGGCCAGCGATTCAGAAGAACATAAAGTTAAACTTGAACTTTTTACTATTATGTTCGGTCCTTTCGATAGACTTGAACACGACAAGCCTTTCATAGGTACAGAAGAAAAACCGCTTGGCGCAAATTATTATCCCGAAGATATGACAAAAGAAGAATTTGAGCAATGGATAAAAGATCATCCGGAAGACGAGAAAGCTTTTACAAGTGAGTTTACAGTTATAAGAAGAGATGGTGATAAGCTGGTAGCAATTCCGCACAGTGAATTTTATAAAGACAAATTAACTGAGGCAGCTAATTTCCTTAAAGAAGCAGCTGAGTATGCTGACAATCCAACTTTAAAAAAATATCTTGAAACAAGAGCGGACGCATTTTTAAGCAACGATTATTTTGAAAGCGATATGGCATGGATGGATTTAAAAGATCATGCAATTGAAGTTGTAATAGGACCTTACGAAGTATATGAAGACGGACTGTTCAACTTTAAAGCTGCGTTCGAATGCTTCCTAACTTTAAAGGATCCTGTAGAGAGCAAAAAGCTTGATGTATTCAAAAGTTATTTAAGGGATATGGAAATTCACCTTCCTATTCCTGATGAACACAAAAACTTTGATCGCGGTTCCGAATCACCCTTGGCAGTAGTAAATGAAATATTTACGGCTGGAGATACAAAAGCCGGAATTCAAACAATTGCATTTAACCTTCCGAACGATGAAAGAGTACGCACTGCAAAAGGCTCTAAAAAAGTTATGCTTAAAAATGTTCAGGAAGCAAAGTATCATAATATTTTAGTTCCTATAGCAAAAGTAGTTCTTGAACCTGAGCAAATGGAGTACGTAACGTTCGATGCATTTTTCAATCACACACTGATGCACGAAATGTCTCACGGCATTGGTCCCGGTTATATAAAAATTGACGGCAGAGAAACTGAGGTTAAAAAAGAGTTAAAGGAAACCTATTCAACTTTGGAAGAATGCAAAGCGGATATACTCGGTATGTACAACAATATTTTTATGATTGAAAAGGAAGTTTTCCCGGAGACATTTGAAAATGAAACCTGGGTTACTTTTCTTGCCGGAACTTTCCGTTCAGTCAGGTTTGGAATTAACGAAGCGCATGGCGGAGGAAATGCAATAATCTATAATTATCTTTTGGAAAAAGGGGCTTATGAGTACAACGAAGAAACACAAAGAGTAAAAGTAAATTTTGAAAAGATCGGTCCAGCCCTAAAGGAACTTGCAAATCTTGTATTAATGATACAGGCAAACGGGGATTACCAGGGCGCTAAAGATTTAATTACAAAATATGTGGTTAACTCACCCTCTATGGAAACTCTACGGGAAAATTTATCTGCAATCCCCGTTGATATAAAGCCAATTTATGAAATCGAGAAAATGTATAAGTAAAACTACTTAGATATGCCGTCCCGAAAACCCGGGATGGCATATCTATATCATACTTTTCATATCTTTGCACCTCTTAAAATAATACAGAAAAACCTTGGCTGAAGAAATAATTCAAAAAGAAAATAAATACACAGAAGACGTTCAAAGGGTAAATAAAGATGGACGTGAATTTATTATTGTTGGAACGGCACACATCTCCAGGCAATCTGCAGATTTGGTCAGAGATGTAATTACAAATGAAAAACCCGATACGGTTTGTATTGAGCTTGATGAAAAAAGATTCAAAGCTCTTTCGGAAAAGAACCGGTGGGAAAATCTTGATCTCAAAAACCTGATAAAACAAAAACAGCTTAGCACATTAATTGTAAATCTTGTTTTATCATCCTATCAAAAAAAGCTTGGTGAAAAGTTAGGCGTAACACCTGGAACAGAATTGTTGGAAGCAGCTAATACTGCAAATGAACTAAACCTTCCGATTGAACTTTGCGATAGAGAAGCCCGCATTACACTTAAACGAGCATGGCATTCAATGAGCTTCTGGCAGAAAATAAAACTGCTTGTCGGCGGCTTCGGTGGAATTTTTGAAAAGCAGGAACTTACTGAAGAAAAGCTTACTGAACTCCGCAGTAAAGATGTGCTTTCTGAAATGATGGATGAGCTTGGTAAAGCAATGCCCGTTCTGAAAAAAGTTATTATTGATGAACGCGACAAATACATAGCTGAAAAAATGAAGAGAAGTAAAGGTGATAAAATTGTTTCGGTAGTTGGAGCTGGTCACGTAAATGGAATTGTTAATGTACTGGAAAGTGATAAAGAAGTTGATTTAAAAGAAATTGAAGTTATTCCACCGGCGTCTCCAATTACAAAAATAATTGGCTGGGGAATTCCTCTCATAATAATCGGCTCAATTCTTTTTATTGGTTATAGTAAAGGTTTGAATGAAGCTGGAGATAATGCACTCTTTTGGATTTTAGCAAACGGAATACCGAGCGCGATTGGTGCTTTATTAGCTCTTGCCCATCCACTCACAATATTAGCCTCGTTTTTAGCTGCCCCAATAACAAGTTTAACTCCGGTTATTGGTGCAGGTTATGTTGCTGCATTTGTTCAGGTATTTTTTCAGCCGCCCGTTGTAAAAGAATTCCAAACTGTTGCCACTGATTTTAGTAAACCAATTATGTGGTGGAAAAATAAACTGCTAAAAGTGCTACTTGTTTTTATACTTACCGGTATTGGAAGTGTGATTGGGACATACGTAGGATTTTTTGAAATAGTAAGTAATGTTTTTAATTAAAAATAATAGAGATACTTCAACTTCAACACGGCCGCTCTGTCTTTAACGTGAATTCTATTTGGCAAAAGATTTCCGGATGAATCAAATTCATCGCTTCTATCGTGAAATTCGTTTATAGCAAAGTAAACCCAGCTCTTCGGAAGAAAATTCCACGAAAAAAGAAAGCCTGCAATTATACTTTCAATCTTTTTTGTTTCGGTTGAATAAACATTGTCAACGTACATCCTGAAATTAAGATTATTGATTGGTGTAACTGAGAAAAAGGGTCTGGCGTTATAAGTAGTAGCTTCAACATTACCTTCAGGATTTCCTTCAATAAACATATCGTATGAAGTTCCCATTTCTAAAAAGTTGAATGGTCTCCAGCTAATATAAGCACCTAACCAGGAATAAAAAGCAAGATACTCTCTTGAGAAGTTGTAAGTTCTTGAATAACCACCGAACAGGTTTCCATTCCATTTAGATGAAATACGATACCAGGAGCTGAAAGTAGCATCGTAATAAGTATAAATAATGTTTTCATCTTTACTTTTGGCTAAAGAGAGGTTTATCTCGTATCCCCAGTTTTCTCTTAATTCCATGTTGAAACCTAAAAGCATTCCATGATCTGTATAAGAATCAACATCTTCGTAGTAAAGAAGCGGACCGGCATACAGAAGAATTTTTCGTATGTAGCCCTCATCAAAATACCAGATTGGTCCGTTTATAGAAACAAATTCTGTTGTTCCTTTCCATGGCACAAACCCAACTTCTTTAACCTCAAAATTTTTTCCTACTGCTCTAACCCGTGCATAAGATAACCAATGTTCGGAGTTCATTGTAAATCCTGCAGAGGCTGCGTAATCTCCTTTAAAATTTTCAAAAGATCGGGCAAGCTGGTAAGCGAGCTGCCAGTCCGATTCTCTGAAGGCACCATCTATATCAATAACACCGTAAGTATTATCTTTCGTTTGTTTTCCCACAAGTAAAAATCCTACTGAGGAATTAGTGAGAATCCTTTTTTTTGCCCTGCCCGAAATGAAAAGTGCTCTTGGCTCTGTTTGTTTTATATCATCCTCATAATAATCTATTTGATTGGTTAGTGCAATGAAACCTCCATAATCCCATTTGTTAATTCTTCCAAATGCTTTTGTTCCAAAGATTAACGGTACAAGCTGTCCATCTGGAAGAGATTTTCCTATTCGTCTCGAATAAATTATTTCCATCGGTCTGTAAAAACCCGTGCTTTGCTGCCTGCCCGAAGGTAAGAATATCTCACTTCCTTCTGTAAAAAATGGTCTTCGCTCAGCAAAATACGTTTCATACCTGGTTATGTTAAAATCGTATGGATCAGCTTCTATCTGTGCAAAATCAGGATTTGCTGTAAGTTGAAAAGTTAATTTCATAGATGGATTATAAAAGACGTCAAGACCTAAATCGGTATTGATATTGTATTTATCATCAGTAAGGTAAGTGGCATTGGTTATTCCAACAGGATATATTTCAAGATTTAATCCTTGGGAAGAAGGTTTAAATTCCTTGAACACAAGTCTGCCGAATTTCGAAATCCGTTGACCCTCATTCTGTTCATACTCACACCAGTAAAGGTCCTCTCCGTTTGAGGGCATCCACCTGTCAAAATCTAATCCCCAGTCATTTAATTCTTTATTGTACTTAATTGATTTATAAGGGATTTTAATTTCTACAATGTAACCCCAATCATAAATTTTAGAATCAGCGAACCAAACTCCATCCCAGTTATAATCTTTATTTCTTGCATCATCAAGCATACGTGAATCCATTTTTACTCCCGACACACTTACAGCAAACTTATAGGCAGTTTGTTTATCATTAAAAGTATCTAACATGATGGAAACGCCATCACCGGTAAAGTCGTCCAGCAATCCGGAACTGATTTGCATATCATCTTTGTTTTGGTAACAGATGAAAAGACTGTGCAAAGCATCATCAGTAGTTAATACTTTAACAACCGTGTTGACCGAAGGAGGCTGATTAAAATATGGCTGGAGCTGAAAAAATTTTGTAATTGAATCTGCTTCCGACCAGGCATCATCGATTTGTCCATCAATAATAATCGATGAGGAAGTTTTCTTTAAGAAAAGTTCCTTCTCCTGGTTTTTAACAACTTGAGCTGAAGAAACGAACGTAAGTAATATGCAAATAAAAATTACATACATCGTCTAATTCAAATAAGTTAATTTCTACACTCTCTAAAATTTTCTAATCTTAAAGAAAAAAATCAAGTGAATGATATTTGATGCTCTTTGTTAAATTAAGCAGATGGTTTATTTTGTAAAAATATTACGACGAAAATATTATAGATGGGAAAAATAAACGAGTGGCTATTAGTGTGATTTTTTTAAAAACCCCCCTATGTTATTAAGCAGGGGTTTGGGAAAATTGAATTATATATAAATAATTTAATTCGATAGGAAAAGTATAAAATAAAAAAGAGACGCATCAATAAGATGCGTCTCTTAAGAAATTTATATTTTGCTGTCACCATCCGGGTAGCGAGGTGCAGAATCCATCTCTTCAGGTTTCCCTCTCATAGAATCCCAAATCATATAAACACAAAGAATTGCAAACATAACCAAACCAATTAATTCTGCGGAATGTGATTCTGCCCATTCTAAATTGACCCAGTTTAATCCCTGCCATCTAAGAATAGCACTTATAACCCCCATCAAAGCTCCACCGGCGATAAATCCTGATGCAATTAATGTTCCCCGTTCTCTTCTTGCCGTGTTAATTTTTTCATCTTTACTTCTTGTAGAAACAAAGTGGGCAATTAATCCGCCAACCAGCAGTGGAGTGTTAAGTTCAAGCGGAATGTACATTCCGAGAGCAAAAGCAAGAGCAGGCACTTTGATCATTGTAAGTACTAATGCAAGAATAGCTCCAACAATGTAAAGTGTCCAGGGTGCCGGCTGCTGATCCATCAAGGGCTGAATTACTGCAGCCATTGCATTTGCCTGCGGTGCAACAAGCGCACCCTCACCAACGAATCCATAAGTTTCATTCAATATCATAATTACAAATCCAACAGTTAGGGCTGAAACGAGCACGCCGAGAAATTTCCATCTTTCCTGTTTGATTGGAGATGAACCCAGCCAATAACCAATTTTAAGATCTGTGATAAAGCCACCAGCCATGGACAAAGCAGTGCAAACAACTCCGCCGATAATAAGTGCTGCGATCATTCCTGAAGCACCTTTCAAACCTACAGAAGTAAGAATGATAGAAGATAGTATTAATGTCATCAAAGTCATTCCGCTGACCGGGTTTGTTCCTACAATTGCAATTGCGTTGGCTGCAACTGTTGTGAAAAGAAATGAAATAAGAAGAACTATCAGTAACCCGGCTAAAGCCCAGCCAATATCATATACAACACCCATATAAAAGAAAACTAAAAGAAGAATAGCTGTGAGGACTATTCCAACAACAATTATCTTCATTGGAAGATCCCTCTGTGTTCGTAATTGAGCGTTGTTTTCATGCTTCTTTTCAAATATTTCTCTGAATCCCAAAGTAATTGCATCCTTTATAATTCTGGAGGAACGGATAATACCGATAACTCCTGCCATTGCAATTCCACCTATACCAACGTGTCTAACATACTGGCTGAAAATTTCTTCCGCACTCATTGCAGAAATTAATTTTGTTGCTCCTGTGCCGAAAGTTTCAGTAAGTCCACTACCGATGAAAGAAATAACTGGAATCAATAAATACCAGGAAACAAAAGAACCAGCAGCTATTATTGCAGCATATTTTAATCCTACGATATAGCCAAGCCCCATTACAGCTGCACCAAGATTCAACCGAAAGACGAGTTTAAATTTATCTGCAAGAAATTCGCCAACTCCTACTACTCTGGTTGTAAATACTTCGCTCCACCAGCCAAATGTTGCTATAATAAAATCATAAGCACCACCAATCAAACCGCTTACAACTAGTACCAATGCCTGCTTCCCACCTTTTTCACCAGCAACTAGTATTTCAGTTGTTGCAGTTGCTTCAGGAAAAGGAAACTTGCCGTGCATTTCAGCAACAAAATATTTCCTGAATGGTATGAGGAAAAGTATTCCTAGCACACCACCAAAAGCAGAGGCTAAAAATATTTGGAAAAATTCTGCTTCAAGATTAAGAATATATAGTGCCGGAATTGTGAAGATCGCACCAGCCACGATCAATCCGGAGTTTTGTCCGATGGATTGAATAATCACATTTTGTCCCAGTGGGCTCTTAATCTTTATTAAGGTCGAGACACCAACTGCAATGATCGCAATTGGGATGGCTGCTTCAAATACCTGTCCGATTTTCAAACCAAGATAAGCTGCCGCTGCAGAGAAGAGTACTGCCATAATCAAACCCATAATTATAGAATACGGAGTAATCTCCTGTGGGGTTGTACTTGCAGGCATTAATGGAGTGTATTCCTCTCCAGGTTTCAGCTCCTTGTAGGCATTTTCAGGAAGCCCTTTAATGGTACCGGTTGAATGTTCACTCATAACAGGTTCCTTTTAGAATTTGAATTGAATAGGAAGTTCATATTCTATTTCTTTTGTTGAAGTAGATTCGAATAATATTTTACCAATCGGTTGCGAATCTGTCGGGAGATATTCATTTGGTATTTCATAATATAATTCAACAGTCTTTGGCAGTGATGGGTACAAAGTAATAATAGATTTCCTGTTGTGAACCACATCAAGATCATAACTACTTCTAAAGTGTGTTTTTTCAGTTAAAGTAAAATCAGCCAGACTTGATTCGTGAGCAAATCCCGGAACAATCTCAAAAATATATTCTGTGCTGTCTTCGCTTGAAATATTGTACAGCTTGAGGGAGCCGGTTCGGTAACTTAGTGCACTTTTCTCAATTACATATCCTTCGGAATCGTAAATCATAAAAGCAAGGTCAGTGAATTTATTGTAATCTTCTTTTGAAAATTCAAGCTTAAACTCTTTTAATGATTCACCTTTCCTTAACACAAACGGCATCCTGAATTTTTCACTGCCCTGAATTGTAGCTTGATGATTGATTTCGTAGCCGAGCAAACTACCTTTCATAGCATAGTCATCAACCTTATTAAATAGATTTACGATTTCAATTTTATTGTTCTCCAAATCAATTGTGGTATTATCCAAACGGTTTATACCGTAAAATTGAACAGAAAGATTGTAGTGAGAGGTATCCTTAGCAAGATAGTGACCTTCAACAACTAGTTCGTAAACACCCGGCTTTAAATCATAATATGTGTTTTCAATTTCTCTTTTGGCATCAACGGTATTTATTTGAGGAGACAAATCCACGTCTTTGCCATCAGGATCAACTAATCTAAAGCGTGCGCGTGCATATTTTTTCTTTACTGCTGAAAGATCTATTTTCATTCCTGTTTGTCCCGCAGGAAGTTCGATGAAATATCGATCAACTAAACCCTGCTCAACAGCTTTCGATTCCCATGTTATACTACGGTCGCCTTCTGAGCAAACTCTGTAAGGCATTACCACTACAGCAAGCATTTCAAATTCGGGAAAATTATTTTTATCATCGCGGAACCCAGTTATTCTGGCAGTATATAAACCCGGCTCTTTCATTTTATCCAGATCAAATTTAACACTCACATATGTTGGCTGATCGTTTCTTATATAAGTTTTTTTCTGAATAGGTAGTAACCAGTCACTGTCGCATTCAAGTCTGTAAGCCCTGTAAAACTTATCTGTCTTTTGAAAATTATTCCTGGTTATTTTAAATGAATAAGTGTCCTCCTTTTGTAGAAATAACCCGTTTCTTAAATAAAGATTCGATGCACTTCCATTTGGAAAGTTTGGAGTGGTTGATAAAACATTATATGTCTCAAATTTTTTAACCTCACCTTGATCAATATATTTTCTTAAAAGATTTAAAGCGCTTACTGCGTTTATATATCCGTGCCCCTGATCCAAATGATTGTAGTCTTCCATTTGTGTTGCGCTTTCGCGAACAATTTTATACAACAACTGCGATGGAATTTTTATTCCAGGATATTCTTTTGATGCAGCGCTTAGCAGCAATGACATAACTCCTGCAGAATAAGGTGCAGCCATACTTGTTCCCCAAAATCTATCCCAGCTTTCCCAGTTGGGAACAGTTGAAGTACAAGCGCCCGGAGAACAAACATCCGGTTTGCGTACTTCTCCGCCTCTTGATGAAAAATAAAGTATAATATCTCTATTTAATGTTGCACCATAAAGGTCTCTTCCAACTTCTTGTGTAAGAATTGCACCCGAAGAAAAAACAGCATACGATGCAGATGGCAAACCAGGTGAAGAGATACCAGGTCCTTCGTTTCCGCTGCCAAGGCAGATATACAAATACGGATTTTCTTTTGTAAGCTCTTCCAGAAACGCTTCCATTTCAGCATGTCCCTCAATCTCGGAACCGATTCCAAAACTCATGTTAATTACACAAGGAACTTCTACTTCTTTAGAAATTTTATCTGCGTAGAGGTAAGATTTCTTCATACTTTCAGTAACAGTTGCACCCCCTGAATAAAGATTGTTCCCCAACTTTAAACTAATAACGTTTGCACCTGGAGAAACACCATTTAATTCAATATCGCCAATTCGGTAACCAGCTGCAATTCCGGCAACATGGGTCCCGTGAGAGCCATCATCAAAATGGAATGATACAATTTGTTCTTCCGGTAATACATTTAATCCCATATTTAAGGCGGGAAGACCTGATTGGTTTTCAATTGTAAAAGCATCCTGGTTTACTTTGTAATTTCTTAGTGGTTTATCATCTGAAATGTCACCGTTGCCATTCGTATCGAAGTAAACAATCCAGAAGTTATCAGTACCTTCGGAAGTTTCAAATGTAACTAGGTGATAAGTGTCTTCGTTATCACCATCGCCATTTAGATCGGCAGCACCCGAATCTGAGTTTAATAATCTGATTTCCTCAAATCCGCCGATGAAATAATCACCATCTGCTGGTGTATATTCAAGTGATGATGATGCAAAAACAGATAAATTTTCATCATCATTTTGAAAAATCATTTTCCCTTCTTCATTATCAACATCAGCCTCGTAAAATTTAACATCTCCTTGATGTGTAAAATCCTGAACGTCTATTACCTTTGTTTCGCCGGTGGATGTTGTTGTTAAACCATCAACACCGATATCCACACCGGTATCCAGTATAAAAATTATCGTGCCTCTGCCGTCATATTCGGGATAGAGGTTATGGAACTCTTCAACGCCCGTGTTTGCAACAGATAAAAATGTTTGAATTGAATCCTGTGGAAAGAGTGAAGAAGTAGATATAAGAACGGCAAGTAGTAGAATTTTAGTTTTCATTTTAACCCCTTTTATATAAGAAAAAGAGTTGATAAAAAGTGTATGTTTTTTGATATGTCTGAAAAGATTGATTGCAAAATTTTACAGAAAACATAAACCAAATTTACTAAAGTTGTGACAATTAACCTTCAATATTTTGGCACGGGGAATTGAATATTCTATTAGTTAAATTTAAGCAATGAAAAAGGTATTATATATTGTTTCAACTCCTATCGGAAATTATGATGATATAACACTTCGTGCAATTAAAGTTCTTGGCTCCGTAGATTTTATAATTTGTGAGGAATATAGAGAAGCACGCAGGTTGCTTTTCCATCTGGAAATTAAAAAAGAACTGTTTGAATTAAATGAACACAACGAAAATGAATCAACAAATGAATTATTTTCAAAAATAAAAAATGGGAAATCCGCGGCGCTAATTTCTGATTGCGGCACTCCGCTTTTTTCCGATCCCGGTCACCAGCTTGTTGAAATGTGCATCTCAAATGGGATTCAGATTATTCCTGTTCCGGGAATCGATTCTCTTTTGCCTGCACTAGTTGGTTCAGGATTTAAGCTGGATAGCTTCTATTACTACGGCTGGCTGTCACCAAAAAAAGATATCAGAAGAAAACAGCTTTTTACTCTTAAAAAAAGAAGAGAATTATTAATTCTGATGGAAACCCCCTACAGATTAAAAACTCTTTTAACTGATGTGGTTAAAATACTAGGCGGTGAAATCCCCTGCGTACTTGCTTTTGAGCTGACAAAAGAAAAAGAAAAATATTACAGGGGAAAAACAAAGGAAGTTCTTGAAATTGCTGAAAAAGAAAATCTTAAGGGGGAATTTGTGCTGATCTTGAATAATAATTAAACTTTTATTTTATATGTGGTTTATTATTAAAGTAGATTTACAATTGCTGGTTTAAGAGAAGGAGGTTTGATGGAAGAAAAAGAGAATATAAATCAGCAGAATGATGTTTTTACTGAATTAGAACAGGAAGTTAAAGTAAAAACAGAACTTCAACCTGATGACTGGCTGTGTATTGCTTGTAATAAAAAAATTACTTCGGATAAGGAGAGGTTTGAATATGATAATCATAGCGAGTTCCAATTTATAAATCCCGGCGGGTTTTATTTTGATATATTAACCTTTTGTTCTGCTGATGGATGCAGAGAAATGGGAGAACCCACTTTAGAATTTACCTGGTTTGAAGGGCACTCGTGGTCCTTTGCTGTTTGCAGTCGCTGCAGTAATCATCTGGGATGGAAATATGTCGGGAAATATTCATTTTATGGTCTAATAAAATCAAGATTGATTAAAGGAGCAGCACTCTTTAATTAGAAACTATAATAAGTGGAGATATTTTTGATAAATTAATAATATTCAACTATTATTTGATTAATTTAATGCGGGCGTAACTCAGTTGGTAGAGTATCAGCTTCCCAAGCTGAAAGTCGCGGGTTCGAACCCCGTCGCCCGCTCTTACTTTTTTTGCTTGCCACTTGCCAAAGATTGCTACTTTGTCAATCAAAATAATTGCAATTTAGTAGTAGTAAATATTCTCCACACCTTAGGAGGAGGTGGAGCGGATTACAGCACTTCCCAGAATATTCTTACCAAAAAAAATCTTCCTGAGGATAGGAATCTAAAATAGAATTTATTTAGGAGGGTGCTATGAAAAACTTACCATTACTTTTTGTTGCATTTCTTTTAATTCAATTACCATCAGTAGCACAGGATTTATCATTAGTAGGATTTTGGACTTTTGATGATTCCACTGCTATTGACAGCAGCATTTATGGTAATGACGGAACACTCAATGGAAATCCGATGATTATAAGTGGAATGAAAGGCAGTGCCATATATTTTGACGGAATCGACGATGAGGTATTTGTGTGGGACTCAAATAGCCTTGATACAGACTCTTCGATGACAATTTCTCTATGGATTATGCCCGATAGCGTAAGTCCCGGAGGCGCAAAAGCGATGAGCAAGTGGTATTCGTCACCGCAACAAGGCGACTGGCTATTATCTCTTAGTTCACGTGACTCTTGTAACGGCTCTTGTGTTTCCTATTACTTTGGCTTTGCTAATTATCAGGTTTATGGATATCCTAATGGCTGGTTTTCGATTGGACCACACAATATTGACTATTATTTAATAATAGGGGAATGGAATTTTATCGCCGTTACTTTCGATACTGGATTTGTTAATCTCTATTATAATGGTGGCTTGATTTATTCTGATACAACAATTATTAAATATACCTCACTGGGTGAATATGGCACAGATGATATACACATTGGAAGATTCCACACCGGTAATCCAAATTACAGTTTCAGAGGTGGGCTTGATGAAATTCGTATCTATAACCGTGCTTTAAGCGAGAGTGAGGTAAATGATATTTATAATCAGGTCACAGCTGTTGAAGAAAATGAAATAGACGCAATACCAACTAATTGTAACTTAACTGAAAACTTCCCCAATCCATTCAACCCTAGGACAAAAATAAGGTACTCTATTCCACAAACATCTACTGTTGTAATAAAAGTCTTTGATATACTTGGCAATGAAATTGAAACTTTAGTGGACGAAGAAAAAAATACAGGCACTTACGAGATAACTTGGTATGCTGAGAACCTGCCAAGCGGAGTTTATATTT
>CBDUAV010000085.1:0-12690 GCA_965365225.1 uncultured Ignavibacteria bacterium
AGAGTCTTATTCTATCACTTACGATACTTATCTTGATTCGAAAAACTAGTAATACATATACTAATCACACTTTTTAATTTCTTTTCTTGACTTATTCCCAAAATTTACTTTGTTTGCAGTAGTTATAAATTCTACCGGGGAATAAAAATGAAAAAGATAATAAAATTTATCTCTACTTCTCTAACCTTTTTCATTTTATTAGTATCTACATTACACTCACAGAATGAAATTCCGATCCTTGATAGTTCAATAGCCTTTTATCCATTACATGTAAGTGATATTTGGATCTATGATGAATATGCTTCATCAACAATACCTCCATACAATAATATTCATCGTGTTTGGTCTTTAGAAATTATGAAAGATACGTTAATGCCAAATAATGAGATTTACAAAGCTATACAACACACCTATTATGACAATCCACTGGTTAATTTTTCCAGGTATGAACGTATAGATACAAATGGACTAAAGATATATCAATATGACCCAGAAATTGATTCAACCAATTTTGAAATATTAAAATTAGATTTATCGATTGAATTTTATGGGACATTGTCTAATCCATATTGCACTGCTACCTTCGGTGAAATCGATACAACAACTTGTTTTGGAATCACGGATGAGTATAGAGGTTATTTCTTTATCTGTGGATTATTTTATCCGGATTTCTATTATTTAAAAGGTTTAGGACTATTTAGATATGCATGGTATGCAGATTTTGTTCAATCAATATCTCATATTAGAGGTTGTGTGGTAAATGGAATTTTATATGGTGATACAACAGTTGTTTCAGTTGATGATAAAGAGCCAATACCACAAAATTATTATTTATTCCAAAACTACCCAAACCCGTTTAATCCAAGCACAAAAATTAAATTTACAATTCCCCTGTCTCCCCTCCCTGGAGGGGACGGAAGGGGTGGGTTAGTGACCGTTAAAGTTTATGATGTTTTAGGAAATGAAATTGCAACACTCGTTAACGAAGAAAAACAACCCGGCACTTACGAAGTTGAATTTGATAGATCAGGATTACCAAGTGGCCTTTATTTTTATCGATTAAAAGCAGATTCTTTTATTGAAACAAAAAAGATGATTTTACTTAAATAATATTTTAGAATAATTAAGACGATGTGTCGAATTAGTTTAAGAACAATAAGTTTCCATCTGTCTATTCTACTAACTATTTATCTTGTTGGCTGCAGTTCATCTACCCCCCGCAAAGAACTTCCAATTGTGAAACTTAGTAAGGATGCTGATTTTTCAAAAAATGACACAATTACAATCTTGATTTACCCACAGAGTGAAGGCAAACTCGATGAAACTTTTCTTCGAGTACTTCAAATAGATCTACAATGCAAAGGATATAAAACTATAAATGCCAATCGACTCTTATCAGACAAAAATAATTTTATTGAAGGGAATAGCTATAGAGAATTAGTGGATTCCTTGATGGCTAAAGATTTTTTACCTCGGAGTGATGTAATACTGATAGCCCGTCCAATTTGGGATAGGTTTTACCTCTCTCTGGAAAGTAAAGCAAATTCTCCCGACGAAAAGGAATTAAAACATGAAAGACGAATGTTTATTCAGCGATTATCAAGTTATGTTACTTTATTTTATCCAGATTCGACCGACCCCATATTTAGTTTCATGGCTTGCGATACAACCTATTTATATGCCGAAAGCGAAAACAGTAGCCTACTTTATAGAGAAGAACCCTGGATGTTAGTTGCTAAACAACTTACAAAAGGATTTAAGGATATTCCGATTTGCAGGGTTATTGATCCTACTCCAACAGATTATCAATTTAATGTAAACCTTTGGGTCGATGAATCTTATCGAGAGAAGTTCCCTGATACCTGGAAAGATAGACTTAATCTACGTTTTCTATTTGCCAACGATATTCTTCGTTCACAGTTTAATATAGAACTGAATGTATCCGAGTACAACGAGTGGAACTCAAAGTTTGAAACAGAATTAAAAGAAACATTAATAAAATTAAGGAAAGAAATCAGGTCAAAGCCAGATGAGCTCGTGTTAGGGATCACTCTTAATAAGGAGCTTAAAACAAACTGGACTGAAAAATCAACTCTCGGTCTTGCGATCCTGCTCGGAGAGCATGCAACCATAACCTCACAACCATCATTTCCTGAAATTGCAGATTATTGGAATCCTATCGAGGAAGCTCTTACTATAGTACACGAAGTTGGGCATTTACTTGGTGCAATACATGTTCCAGACGAAAGCTCCATTATGTATCCAAGCTCCGGTTTCCTTTCTAATAAGTTTGATCAAATTAACAAAAAAATCATTGAATCAACAATAAATGGTTTCTTTGATGCAACGAAAGAGCAACGCGTTCAGAATTATATTCAAACACTGATAGATTTAAAAAATACACCTGTTGAAAACTCTGTTCCAATTTTATTACCAATTACTTATGCAATTGTAAATATGTATTCTATTGATTCACTAAGTTACGATGAATTGTTAGATTTAGATTCACTTTTATTGTTTGCTATAGATGATTCAGTACACTCTTTAGCAATACAGGGATATATCGCATTCAGACTTAATTATTTTGAGCAAGCGGAAGCTTATTTCAAGAAGGTTTTTGATTTCGATCCAGATTTTGCAGAGGTTCATTGGTATCTTAGTCAAGTTTATAACGAAATGGGAAATAGATTTGTGGCAAACAGGCATCGCAAAATTGCTAAGGTATATGATAATTTGTACAAGTGGATGAACAATGATATTATGAATAAATGATTTAACTAAAATAGAACTTTTTAGTGAATGGTCCCTCTTTTGCCAAACAAATAAATTATTCCAAGCAAAAGAGTTATAATTATGATAATAGAAATGTAAGGCGATACAGCATACGCTGATAGAATATCTCCAAAGAACATACAAACAACGCCCACAATTATTGCATACGGAAGTTGTGTCCGCACGTGGTCAATATGGTCACAACCGGAAGCCATTGAGCTTAAAATAGTCGTATCGGAAATGGGTGAACAGTGATCTCCCCAAACACATCCTGCCAGAACTGAGCTGATAACTCCTACTAAAATTAAACTTGTGTCTGCAGGTGAGTAATCATAAATTCCCGTTACAGCAGCAGAGAGAGGAATTACGATTGGAAACATAATTGCCATCGTGCCCCAGCTTGTTCCTGTTGCAAAACTGGTTAATCCGCAGACCAAAAAAACAATAACAGGCAGAAATCGTGGATTGATAGATTCACTAATTAGACTGATAATATAATCAGCAGTTTTAATTTCATTTGTTACTGCACCGATTCCCCACGCAAGTGTTAAAATAATTACAGCTAAGAGCATCGAGCGAATACCTGAAAACCACGCATCAATTGCTTTGCGTAGGGTTAAAATTTTTTGCGCAGTAATCATAATTATTGCGACTATGCAGGCAGCAAAACTGCCCCACAGCAATGCCAAATATGAATCAGAGCTGCCGATTATTTCTTTCACACTGTAATTAGTTATCCCCTGCTCTTCTAAAGAAATAATTCCTGTGTAAATCAGTCCGGCAATTGTTCCAAAAATTATTATCACTATCGGCACAATTCCATTGTACCATTTTGCTTTTACATCTTCCCCTAAATAATTCTCACTATCAGTAAAATCAGTTCCGGAAAAATTTGAATCAGAAGAAATTGCACCTGTTTCAATAGCTCGTCTTTCAGCTTTTAACATAGGTCCGAAATCGCGCTTTAGGTAAGAGATCATAAAAACAAAAAGTAGCATTGCAATCGGGTAAAAGCGGAAAGGAATTGTATCTAAAAAAATTGAATAAGCATTTGCACTTGATCCAATCATATTTAATCCATCCTGTATCAAGCCGACTTCATAACCAATCCAGGAACTAACAATAAAAATACTTGCAACCGGTGCAGCAGTTGCATCTACAATAAAAGAAAGTTTTTCGCGAGAGATTTTAAGCTTATCTGTTATCGGGCGCATAAGGTTGCCAACCACAAGTGTGTTTGCGTAATCATCAAAAAAGATAATTAAACCTGATATCCAGGTTGATATCATTCCCGATTTTCTTGTTTTTGCAAACTTTGAAAGAGAATTTGCTATTCCTCTTGTACCGCCACCTTTTGAAATAATTCCAACTACACCTCCAAACAGCAAAGTAAAAACAACAATCTGGATGTGAGAAACATCTGTTAGAGCATTGATGATGTATTTATCAATTAATCGGAAGAATGCCATTAGCGGATTGTAATCGTTGATGAAAAATGCACCCGAATAAATTCCCAAAAGCAGTGATAGTATAACCTGTCGGAAAATTAATGCAAACGCAATTGCAAGCAGCGGTGGGATGATACTTAAAATTCCAGGTATAACATTAATAGATGTTTTTATTGATTCATCCTCAATTGAATAGACTAAATACTCTCCCGATTCAGAAATTACTAGAGAAGTATCGAACGAACCATTTTGCATCTTTAAAATATGCGATTCACTGAAGTGTTCATTATTAATTGCAATATTTAATTGGGAAAGTGAATCTGGGAAACCAGAACCAAGGACTTTAAATTCAATTCCGCTTAAAGCCATCGATGAGGTTTCAATTTTTTGTGCTGCAGCATCAAAATTGATTAAAATTGAAAGTGCAGTTAACATTAAAACATAATTGAAGAGATTTTTCAAACAATAAGCTGTTTTGTTTGATAAATGTTTATCAAAGATAAATGTGGATTGATAATAAATCAAAAATAATTACTATTTTTGTTTACAAATCGCTTAATAAAAATAATCGAAATGAAAATACTTTCTATAATAATCTTCTTTTTAATATTGTTCGGCTGCGCTTCCAATGAAAGCAATCTAAACAGTACAAAACTGCAATCACTTGTGTTATCAGCTTTAAAGGGAGATCAAAAAGCAAATCAGCAGCTGTCGGGATTAATTGATAAAATACATTATAAAAGAATGGATTTTAACCAGCTCAGTATTGATAGTTCTTATATGAACCATAAATACTTTTATTCAATTTTGCTTGAATATCCTGAACCGGCACTCAATCTTTTTGCGATTTACGATGAAACAGAGCGGTTTTATTTACTGGATAAATCTTTAAATGGAAATATTACAGTCGAATGGGCACAGCAGGACATAAAAAATTTCTGTTTTGTTCAAGAAAGATTTCTAACGAAAGACGTTTTATCAATTGACAGGTTTTCAATATATTTAGTTGAAGATACAACTGCAAAACTGATTTACCGGGAACTAAGCAGGCTGGTAAAAGACAAAGATACTGTATCTCACTCTGTAATTAATATTTCTAATGATAAAATTGTTACACGAATAAACAGCAAAATGAATTTAAATATTGACAACATATCAGATACATTTTACTTTAATCAAATTTCAAATAAATATGTAAGCAGTAAGAATTTATTTAATGATTTTGTTAAACGAGAAGTACGTGATTTCAGATGGATTCCAATTAAGCCACAGTTAGTTTCAAATATTTTTAATAAAGGTACAGTACTTAGTGGTGAAGGTTATCAAATTTCTCTGGACGCAACATGGATCAAAATTTCCGAACATCAACAAACGAAATATTTAAGTAATAGTTTAATCGGTGAGAATTATGTGCACGAATCGCTGGGTGCAGACATCGCAATATTAAAAATGCCTCCGAATAAAAAAGCAGAAGATTATTGCAATTATAAGTTTGGCAACCAGACTGAAGGCAAATATAAAATGAGATCTACTGCACTAAGAAAGTTGGGAAATAATGTTTTTCAAATTTTTGAACATTTCTGCGGAAAAGAAAGATTTCTTCTGGTGTTCGAATGTAAAAACTCATCCTATGAATTAAACAAAGATCTATTTGAAGACATAATTAATTCATTTTTTATTGAATGCAGTTAAGTTTTTTCTTTTCAAAAAATAAAAAGGGTAACCAGCTACACAAGCTTGTACTTACCGCTGCTTCCTTCCGGATCTGACGGAGTTGGGTACTTGCATGTTAACTGGCACCCTAAAATGAGTTAAAATTCAAAAATCAAAGGTAATAAATAATTTATATTTTTTTTGATTTGATCTGCTCTTTTAAAGTATTACGCTCCCAAAATACCCCATTTTCGTAACCCTGAATTCTTTTGTCTTTATCTGCACTTAATAATCTTTTTTGTGCAAGACAGCAATAATATTTATCAATTTCTATCCCAACAAAATTCCTGTTCAACTTTTTAGCCACAACTGCCGTTGTTCCCGACCCTAAAAACGGATCAAAAACAACATCTCCTTTATTAGAACTTGCAAGTATAATTTTAGCAAGAAGCTTTTCGGGTTTTTGTGTTGGATGATCTGTATTTTCCGGCATAGACCAAAAGGGAATTGAAATATCTGTCCAAGAATTCGAAGAATATGTATCCCTAAAATTTTCATTTATATTCCAATCTTTTGGGATACCGTTTTCATCTTTATAAGGTGCAAGAACTTTTCTTCTCATTTTTACTTCCTCGGAATTGAATGTATACTTATCTGAAAAAGTAAAAAACCAGATATCCTCGCTGCAGTTCTTCCAATTTTTTCTTGAGCCCCTGCCCTTTTCTCTCTCCCAGGTAATTCTATTTCTTACTTTTAAATATTTACCTGCAATATTCAAAATGGCCGAGGATGAATTCCAATCCCCGCAAATATAAATTGATGCTGTGCTCTTAAGGATTTTAATGATTTTTCTCAGCCATTTATCCAGCCACTCTTCGTATTTTTTAACCTCCATTTCTTTGAAGGAAACAAGATTAAATTTTTTAGAGATATTATAAGGCGGATCAATAAAGAGTAAATCCACAAATTTTTGAGGCAGCAAATCAATTACCTCAAATATATCCTGGTTTAAGATTTTATTACTGATTTTTTTTGTGGATGCTTTTTTATCAAGTATAACTAGTTCTTTCGAAAATTCTTTAATCTCTTTATCCGAAAGCTGAATAGTCCGATTTAACGGAGCTTTATTTTTTGGTGAAGGATATTTTACCACAAATTTAAATTTGTTAGTTTTTTAATTGCCGCAGATACTTAGATCTTATTTCAGTTAGTTCGCGTAAAACTTCGGCAATATGTTTTTTTAAATTTTTATTGTGGTCAAATATAATATCATCTACTGAATTTCGCTCGGCAGCTTTTTCTAAATCCCTGCATATGTTTGTAATACTTTCTACCCCCAGAGTTACCATGCTTCCGTTGAGTTTATGAGAGAAGAATTTTATTTTTTTCAGATCACTTTCTTTAACTGCAAGATCTATTTCATTTATCATTACTGGAAGATCTTTTATATATATATCCAGCAGCTCAACAAAAAATTTGAGATCTTCTTCACTTTTAATGTCGTTAATAAACGTAATACATTCTTCATTCAATATTTTAGCGGGCTGATCACTTGCCCTTTTAATTTCTTCGCAAGGTTTTGCTTTTTTTATTTTGTGAGCCCATCTGTCCAATATTTCTTTTAATTCGCCCAGAGTAAGTGGTTTACAAATTGCGTCATCAAAGCCCGAATTTTTAAGATTGACCAGGCTTGAATCGGCAGAAACTGCTATTATAACTGGCTTTCCATTGTTTCTGCAAGCAAATGCAATTCTATTAGCTGCTTCCGCACCATCCATTTTAGGCATTATTATGTCCATTAAAACAACATCGAATTTTTCTTTTTGAACTGCTTCCACTGCCTGAACCCCATTTTCAACCACAGTTACTTTGTGCCCAAGTTTTTCTACTAATCTTTTTGCAACTTTTTGGTTTACAACATTATCTTCAGCTACTAACAAATTAAGAGAAGGCTGCTGTTTACTAATTTCGGATTGATCTATTTGTTCATAATTAATTTCATCGTTTACAAATCTTCGACTTGAGAAGTAATCTTTAAAAATCTTAAGCAAATTAGAATATTTTACGGGTTTGAATATTACAACCAAATTGCTTGCCAATAAATCCTGAAGTTCAACTAAATTTCTTCCAACAGGACAAAATAAGACTAAGAGTACATTTTTATTTTGTTCAAGACTTCTGATTTCATTTACGAAGTTTCGGGTGGTATGATCAAGTAAATTTAAATTATAGATGACACAATTTATTTCTGTATTGCTTTTTAAATATTCAAGCGCTGAGCCTACATTTTTAAAAGCAAAAGGGTTCATGCCCCAATTTTTTATTTGATTTACAAAGGTTTGTGCACTTAGGAAATTTTTATCAACTAAAACAATGTTTTTATCTTTAATTATCGAAGACATTTCATAGCTTGTAAAGCTTGGATCGGATGAAATTGATTTTGCTTTGATGGTAAAATAAAATGTGGTTCCCTCTCCAACCTCACTTTCAACCCACATTCTTCCATTCATCAATTCAATAAGCTTTTTACTAATTACAAGTCCTAATCCTGTTCCGCCGTAACTTCTTGTAGAATAAGCATCAAGCTGGCTAAAAGGTTTGAAGAGTTTATCCATTTTTTCTGCCGGAATTCCAATTCCCGTATCCTTAACGCTAAATATAATTTCATACAGATCATCTGGATTTTTTTTTGCCGAAACTGAAACATACACTTCTCCTTCATTCGTAAATTTAACAGCGTTTCCAACTAAGTTTGTTAGAACCTGCCGCACACGAGTTACATCACCAATAATTGCAGGCGGGATATTATTTTCAAAAGAATAAATAAGCTCCAGGTTTTTTTGTGCTGCTTTGGAAGCCAAAAAATCAAACGAGTCTTCAATACATTTTCTAACTTCAAAAGGCTGGTTTTCCAGTTCAAGTTTGTCCGATTCGATTTTGGAAAAATCTAGGATATCATTTATTACGGAAAGAAGCTGCTCGCCACTTATCTTAATTGTTCTTATATACTCTTTTTGAGTTTCAGCTAATTGTGTATCAAGCAGAAGATCGGTCATACCGATTACTCCATTTAAAGGAGTTCTTATTTCGTGACTCATCAAAGCCAGAAACTCACTTTTAGCATGCGTAGCTCTTTCAGCTTGAACAAATGCTTTATCTAATTCATCATTTTTTCTAAGTAATGCTTTTTTAAAAAGATTTCGTTTTATAAATGCCCCAATTGTAGCTGCCATTGTAACTAAAATTGATTCTTCATCTTCAGTCCATATCCTGTCTGTGTGCATTTCATCAAAACCAATAAATCCCCAATAAATATCATCAACCATTATTGGCACAAGAATAATTGATTTTATATTTCTATCAACAAAAGCTTCCTGTGATTCTTGCGGCAATTCGGAGATTATAAATTTAAGTAAATTACCTTTTGAAAAATTTTCGTAAAAATTAAGCGAAGTAAATCTGGAATAAGGAATTTTTTGAAACAATGGATCTTCCATTTGATATTCTGTCCCCTCTGACACCCATTCATACTGTAAACTAAAAAACATTTCAGATTTTACGGTTTGCAGCAGATGCTGATAAATGTAAACTCTATTAACATCTGCAGCTGTCCCTAGTATATTTAATGCAATACTAAAACCTTCATTTTCATCCGAAACTGTCATTAGTGTTTTTGTCGCATCGGCAATTCCCTGCAGCAGTTTATCTTTCTTTTTAATAAGAGTTTCGTGTTTTTTACGCTGAGATATATCCCTGAAAATACTTAACAAAAATTTCTTTTTATCTGCATTCCATATAAATGAATTTGTTATCTCAAAGTAAACAATTTCATTACTCCATAGTTTTACATCGGCTTCTTGCTGCTTTAAAACATTTTCTTCTTTGAAATTTTTTGCATAGTCATCCATTACTTTTGAAGCAAAGGATTGTGGATACAAAGTTGAGATAGGTTTCCCTTCCAGCTCCTCTCTGCTTAAACCAATCATTTGTGAAAACGCATTGTTACACAAATAAATATTACCCTTTTCATCCGTGAGCCGCATTCCGTCCTGCGAATTTTCCCAAACAGTTCTGAATGTTTCTTCAGATGATCGTATTTGTTCTTCAGCTTTTATTCTACTTACAATTGATCTTATTGAGCCCTGCACAATTTTTTTTCCATTTTCACTTACAACTCTGCCGGTTACCTCAACAGGAATCATCTCACCATCTTTACTAACCAAATTGGCACTAAAGACAATAATATCTTTTTCTTTAAGTAGCTTCTTTATGGAGCGAAAGTAATCTGACAGTTTGTTTTGCGGAATAAATTTTTCGAAAGAACTCCCAATCATTTCTTCCGGCTTATAACCAATTAGTTCTTTAATTGAAGGACTTATAAAAATTAGTTTTCCCGTGGGGGAAATTCTGAATAAAGCGTCGAGAGAAAAATCGGTAAGTGATTTAAATTGAGCAGTGAGTTTTTCGGTTGACGATATTTTGTTTTTTAGTTCATTTAAAATTTCAATATACTTTGCTGGTAAAAATTTTTTTTCGACTAATGATGTAATAAGAGTATTAAGCTCGGACAGCTCTTTACTAAATTCTCTTCCATCAGATTGATTGCGATTAAAAAACGTAAAATTGTTAAGCCAATTCTCCACTTAAATGCTGTATTTATTACAATAATAATAATAATGCACTGACATAAGCGCCTTAAACAAGCTAAAATGAGTTTTTGTTAAGTACATTTAGATTTTAACGCAAACCTTATACCACTTTCTTGTTTAAATTTCGCCATTTATCTAAGTTTAATGAGGTTTTTTTAATCATTTTGCAGGATAAATAAAATGCCAGGAAAAATTGTAACCATGCCCGGGGATGGCATAGGGAAAATAGTATTACCAGAATCTTTAAGAGTTTTAAAAGCAGCCGGATTTGAAGCAGAATATGTTCACGGAGATATTGGTTGGGAATTTTGGTGCAGCGAGGGAAATGCTCTACCCGAGAGAACGATAAAACTTTTAGAAGAACATAAAATTGGATTATTCGGAGCTATAACAAGCAAGCCGAAAGATGCTGCCACAAAAGAGCTTGATTTGAAACTTGCTGATAAAGGTTTTGTATATTTTTCACCAATAGTTGGTTTGAGGCAGCATTTTAATTTGGATGTTTGCATTCGCCCTTGCCAATCATTCAAAGGTAATCCTCTTAACTTTATAAGAAGAAATGCAATTGGTGGTTTCGAAGAACCATTAGTGAATGCCGTGATCTTTCGACAGAACACAGAAGGGCTATATGCTGGAGTTGAATGGACCAATCCGCCAAAAGTAGTACGTGATGCTTTGGAAACACATCCAAAGATGAAAGCATTTAAACATGTTCCAAATGAAGAGATGGCATTATCCACGAGAATAGTATCCGTAAATGGTTGCACAAGAATTATTAAAGCTGCTTTTGATTATGCAAAGAAATTCGGTTATAAAAATGTAACTGTTTGTGAAAAACCAAATGTACTAAGAGAAACTTCCGGCATGATGTATCGCATAGCAAAAGAAGTTGCAAAAGATTATCCGGAAATAGAATTGTGGGATACAAATATCGACGCACAAATGATGTGGCTGACAAAAAATCCAGAAGTCTATGGTGTCTTGGTCGCAGAAAATATGTTTGGCGATATCATAAGCGATGGATTTGCAGGATTGGTTGGCGGATTAGGTTTTGCGTGCAGTGCTAATATTGGGGAAGAAGTAGCAGTGTTTGAACCGACGCATGGTTCAGCACCCAAATATGCTGAATTAAATCCATCTATAGTAAATCCAATGGCAATGTTTTTAAGTGCTTGTATGATGTTAGATCACATCGGAGAGCAAAAAATTGCAGAAAAAATTAGAAACGCAATAGCACAAGTTGTTGAGGATGGAAAGGTTAGAAGTTATGATATGATGAAACTTCGCGGTGGAGCTGATGCTATTAGCAAAGGTGCTGCAACAACTCAGCAAATTACTGATGCTGTAATAAAAAATTTATAAGGTAAACCATGGAAGAAAAGGTATTAAAAATCTGGCCAGAAATTGAATGGATTAAGAATGGTGAACTCCGAAAGAAAACTCTCGATTGCTGGATATATGCAATTGAAAATTCAGTTCTTACTGCAGAAGATCTTGAAGTGATACCATTTTCACTTTTAATAAAGGATTGTAAAATCAGTTTTATGAACCACAAACGAACGGCTGTTCAATTGTCAGTTGAAATTGCCAAACGAATGAAGGAAAATTTTGGTGATGAAATTAGTATTGATATGGATATGTTGATATCTGGTGCAATACTAATTGATGTGGGGAAACTAATCGAGTATGATAAGGTTGACGGAAAATTAACAACAAGCAAAGCTGGTAAACTTTTACGTCATCCATTCAGTGGTGTTGCAATTGCTGACCGTTTTGGATTGCCACCAGAAGTACAGCATATTATTGCTTATCATGCAAAAGAAGGCGATGATGCTAAGAGAAGCATTGAAGCTATCATTGTTCATCACGCAGATTTTGTTTCTTTCGAACCGTTTAAAGCTTAGGAGCCACGCATGTCCCAGACATTAGTTGAAAAAATCGCACAAAAATTTACAGTTGGATTGGACAAAGGCCACGAAGTTCATTCCGGGGATTACTTAATGATCCAGCCAGCATATGTAATGACACACGATAACACTGGTGCGGTAATTCCAAAATTCAAATCAATTGGTGCAAAAAAATTATTTAATCCTCGACAGGTCGTTCATACACTTGATCACGATATTCAAAATAAAAGTGAAAAGAATTTAGAGAAATACAGAAAGATT
>CBDUAV010000086.1:0-12454 GCA_965365225.1 uncultured Ignavibacteria bacterium
GCAAAAGTATTCAAACTAACTACAAAATTATTGCTACCCCTATAATTTAATTTCCATGCAAACTCCAATTGGAGGGGAATTATTCCCTGTCCTAATCCAAAACCAATTTCGTAAAATGGTCTATTAAATGTTTGGATTTCTAGGGGTAAAAGTTCTGCAGATTCACTTCCAATTTCAGTTAATGCGGAATTAAAGAACAAAGTAAGCGTGATTTCCCAGTCTTTAAGTCCTGGAATTTTAAGCAGCTTAAACAACTCATCGCGCAAATTATATTCCAGATTAAGTGTTGCAACTCTCTCACCGAATATTTCATTTACGCGTAATGTGCGGAAGGTATATGATTTTGAAACCAGATTTATATTACCCGGCAATGCGTACATATCCTGGTAAGGAAGAGCTCCATCGTTGTACATACCAAAAAGTTTTATATTAAGCACTGCCGAACGGAAAGTCTTTGTAAAGCTATTTATATAAAACCTGTAAGTTGTAAAATCCAAATCGCTGTTGAGCCAATCAGTATTTGAATGTGTTAAATCTCCTTCAAATGTTGTGTAAGATCTTCCGAACGAGGTTCGGTTTCGGAAATATCCATCTTCGATGTAATCTCTAAAATCAAGTTTAAAACCCGCAATGACTGCGTTAATTGCTGCATCATAAATAGGGGGATTATTCGGAAAGCTTCTATCTTTCCTGAAAATAGAAAAATCAGTGTTGTTCTGTGCACTTTTATCTTTACGATTCAAAAATCCTGCACTTAAAGCAAATACTGGGAAGACTTCGCCTTCAACTTTAAAATCAAATCCAGCAGAATAGTAATAGTTGCGGAACTCTTCCTTATTCAAAAGTGAGAGTAAAGAAGCAGTGAGATCGCCGTAAGCATCCGAAGTGCCAAAAAGAATTTTTATCGAGTTGTAAGCATTAAAAATAATTGAAGTTGTTCTGTAATCACCAAGAAGATACCCAAGTATAAAATCTGTTTTAAGTCTTTTATCTGAAAAACCGTAAGCAATATCGAGGGAAGTATTTAATCTTTTATCGAAATAGTCTTCAACATATAAACCTAATCTAGGAGCAAATCCTTCTACTCTATCGAATCTCCACATATTCAATGTGCCATTGATTGAAAAATTTTCAGAAAAGTAAGTCCTTGTACTAAGCCAGGAAAATTGATCCCAAAATGAAACCGGAATATTTCTCAGGCTGTCGATTCGATTATAAGCTTTGTCTTCCTCAATTGTATTAGGAATTGATTGTGATGAGATCCAGTAAAGTGAATCTTTTTTATCTGCATCGGGTACAACAGTAACGATGGCTTTAGTAAACAGATCATCACTTAAAAAAGGATTGATCTTATAATCATATAAAATGGTGTTCAGCTCAAAACCAAAACGGGCAAGCCCAAGGAAATTTCCCTTGGCAAAAAGCCTGTAGTCAACCGGCATATAAATTTCATCGTAGCTTGCGAACTGCTGAAAGATACTGATTGTGTCAAAAATTCCGCCGGGATTTGCAGATCGGTTCAGCTGCAACTCAACCTGAATAAGTTCATATGTGCTGTCATTAATAAAGACGTTTCCTTCAAAGCCTGGATCGTCCGAGTTTTTGGGTGACATAAAAATTTTAAAAACTTTTTTATCATTCTTATAAATTATTTTATCAATGTAAAAGTAATAATATTCCAATGCATCATCCGAAATTGGGCCTGGTAAATCGCTTCCAAAAAAGTTTACGTCGTCTTCATAAAAATTTTGAATTAGCCTGCCTCCTGTAAGTATATTAATTGTGGGCGGGAAATTCGCACTTTGCTTGCGAGCAAGAATTACTTCTTTAAACTCATCCTCTTTTTTAAAGTAGCCTTTACTCTGGTTTTCTAGTATTCCTGTTATTTTTAAATCAATAGAATCTTCTTCGGTTCCAATGCCTGAAGAAATTGTTCTTCCTTTTGCACTTATTTCATCTGTAGTTCGTACTACTCCTTTTGTGTAAGCTTCAAACTCGTAACTGTTAAGTTTTGCATTTCTTTCCTTTTTACTTTCAATTGCTTTCCGAATAATATCAAGTGCTGGATTTTCACCCGGAAGAATTACAATTTCCGGCAAAAGCACATCCGTTTGATGTAATTGAAAATCTATAATTAAATTTTTGTTGAGAATAACAATTGCGGTATCGGAATAGTAACCTATATAGGATGCGACTAAGGTATATTCACCTTCTCTTAATTTAAGTTCAAAATCACCTTTTATATTTGCTGCAGTGCCATAAGAAGTTTTTAGCACCCTTACATTTACGTACGGAAGCGGTTCATTGGTCTTCAAATCAACCGCATTTCCTTGAATGGTAAAAGTTTGTGAGAAAGCTATTTTAAAGAAGAAAAGAAAAAGCAATAAGAAGAATTTCATCCTTATAAGGAACTTTTTTTGTGATTTATAGTAAAGCTAAGAAAAACAATTATTAAATTAAGTAAATAAAAATATCCTTGTCATTTAACTGAAATCACATCTTAAAAATAAAGGCCTATATAAAAATGAAATCAATACTTTTAACTCCATTCCTACTAATTATTTTAATAGCATTTACTGATTGCTCGACAAGCCAGCAGCAGACTATCCAAACCGATCCTGTAGACATAACCGCACAGGCAGTTCTGAACAGGTATATTGCTGCAATCGGTGGTAAAGAGGCTTTTGAAAGTGTTGCTGATAAAACAACTGTAATGAGCGGAACTGCTTCTGAACAACCGATTAGAATTATGATTATGCAAAAAAATCCGGATAAACTTTACCAGGAACTTTCAGCGGGGGAAATTAAGCAGACAATTATATACAACGGTATTAATGGATTGATGATTGTCGGTGATGAGCAAATAAAAATTGAAGACAATGAACTGGAAAGGCTAAAATATGATGCCGCAATTCATCTGCCATTGGATCCTGAAAGTTATGGAATAAAAACAGAATTGCAATCGAATGTTGAGGTGGACAGTGTTGATTGCTATAAAGTAACTTACACTTTACCATCCGGGCTCAAGTGGTTTCAATATTATTCTTCGGCGTCTGGTTTAAAAATCAAAGAGGTAAAAGAAATACAAACAACTCAGGGGGTTTTTGAACAAGAAACTTATTATTCCGATTATAAAGAAACTGATGGATTAAAATTTCCATACACAGTTAA
This sequence comes from uncultured Ignavibacteria bacterium, assembly GCA_965365225.1. Lineage (GTDB taxonomy): Bacteria > Bacteroidota > Ignavibacteria > Ignavibacteriales > Ignavibacteriaceae > IGN2. Next base: position 3,172 of record CBDUAV010000086.1, read on the forward strand.
GCAGTATTTTGGTATCCAGGAACTTGATCTAAAAGTTACCAGCATAGAAATAAACAGTGGTATTGAAGACGAAACATTCGAAATAGAAGAATAAATGGGTGAGAGAAAGTACTCCGCTATCGTTTTCGACTTGGGAAATGTTTTAATCCCTTTCGATTATTCCAAAACTATTAAAAGAATAAATGATGTTGAGTCCGGATTAGGGGATAAGTTTTACGAATTCTACAAAAAAAATTATCACATTCACCGCGATTTTGAAAGGGGAAAAATTTCTGAAAGTGAATTTATCATAACAATGCTTTCGGCAATAGATAATAAAATTGATGATGAAACTTTTTGTGAATACTACTCCGATATTTTCTCTCTAAATAAAGATGTGATTTCACTTCTTCCAGTTTTAAAGAAAAATTACAAGTTATTCCTATTGTCAAATACAGACTCAATCCATAAAAATTACAGGTGGGAGAAGTACGATTTTCTAAAATATTTTGACGCAATTATTCTTTCATTTGAAGTAGGCGCAGTTAAACCGGAAGAAAGAATTTACCATGCAGTTGAACAGGCATCCGGTTTTTCTTCTGAAGAGCATTTTTATATTGATGATATTCAAGAATATGTGGATGCAGCAAAAAAAATAGGATGGGATGCGGTTTGTTTTCAGAATTATGAAAAACTTGCTGATGATTTAAAGAAAAGAAAAATTATTTAAGTTTATTCTAAATAAAATATTTAAAAATCAATTGGAACTAAAATGACACAGACAGTAAAAAAAGAAGAAAAGCGCTTTGTTATTTATGCTGAAGGAAAAGAAGTTTATGTGGAATTTGATATGAATGATAATAAAATGGATTTAGACCACACATATACTCATCCCGATTTACGAGGCAGAGGACTAGCGGCTCAGGTTGTCGGAGCCGCTTTGGAATATGCAAAAGAGAATAACTTTAGAGTTGTTCCCACCTGCTCTTACGTCCGGTCATTCATTAATAAGAATGATGAATATAAAGAGCTGGTGGCATAAGAAGAATTTACTTTAACTTTGCATTTAAAATAATCATCGGACCGGTTAAGGCTTTAGATACAGGGCATCCGGTTTTTGTCTGCTCTGCATGTTTTGAAAAAGCTGCTGCATCAATTCCTTCCACGTCGCCAACACAATCAAGCTCTATCTTAGTAATTGTAAACCCGTCCTCTAATTTTTCAAGATGAACTTTCGCATCTGTATTTATTGAATTTACTTTGAATCCCTCTTTTGAAAGTGAATTTGCAAGTGCCATCGAGTAGCATCCTGCGTGTGCGGCACCTATTATTTCTTCGGGATTTGTGTGTGAGCCGGTTTCAAAACGCGACCCGAAATCGTATGCAGTACCATTTAATACTTTAGTTTCGGTGTTGAGGGAACCTTTTCCACTTTTAAGATCGCCCTGCCATTGGGCACTTGCTTTTCTAACAGGCATATTATCTCCTTTGTTTTATTTTAAGTTAATTAAGATTGAATGTTCTAAGTTAATATTATTAAACAAATTGTTCACGCAATTACTTGCATAATATGTATTTTATCGAAAAAAACTTTTTAATTTTATAAATTGATGTTGAAAATTTCGATATAGTTTACTTTTTGGTCAATTAAATGGAAAATAAAATTACCCTTGTAACAAAAAGAAGCGGTACAATCGTTCCCTTCAATCAAAATAGAATTATAAACGCTATTTACAGAGCTGCAGTTGCAGTTGGCGGAAGGGATAAAGAAAAAGCAGAGGAGCTTGCAGAGCAGGTAGTAAAAATATTAAATGAAAAATTTGCTAAAAAAACAATCCCGCACATTGAAGATGTTCAGGATATTGTTGAAAAGGTATTAATTGAAAACGGTCACGCAAAGGTTGCAAAAGAATATATTCTTTACCGCGAAGATTCTGCTAAAAAAAGAGATGAGGAAGGCAGAATAAATTCAAAATTAAATGAAAATATTCCATGGGCAAAAGTTTGGCGAAATTTAGATTGGGCTGTTGAACATAAACTGAATACAATAGAATTACTAAACGAAAGAGTGGCAAACGGAGAGTTTGCACAAATCGTTCATGAATCGGAGGAATTATACGAAGATGATGTGGAACTTGCAGCTAAATTAATTATTGAGCGACTGGAAAACCTGAAAACGGTGATGATAAGCGGTCCATCTTCATCAGGAAAGACAAGTACAACAGTTAAGCTTGAACAGAAACTGGTTAAAAAAGGATACAAATTTAAAGTTCTAAATGTTGATCACTATTTCTTCGATTTGGCATTACATCCAAAAGATGAGTTTGGTGACTATGATTTTGAAACACCGCAGGCATTGGATCTTGATTTAATAAATGAACACCTTACTAAACTTATTAATGGCGAAGAAGTATTGATCCCTTCTTACAATTTTAAAACAGGAACACGCAAGCTAAACGTAACACCAATGAAAGTTGCGGAAGACGAGTTGCTTTTGATTGATAGTCTGCATGGTTTATACCCAGACTTCAGCAAAGGAATTTCGATTGATGTGAAATTTAAATTATATCTTGAACCACTTTTACAAATGAAAGATGCGGATGGAAAATACATTAGGTGGACAGACATACGGTTGATAAGAAGAATGCTTCGCGATGCTGCTCATCGTGCCTACAAACCCACCCAGACTCTAGAGCACTGGCATTACGTACGCGCAAGCGAAATGAGAAACATAATTCCTTACAGCAACACTGCCGATTTTATTATAAGTAGTGCAATGCCATATGAGCTTTGTTTGTATGCACATATTTTGGCTGATGAATTTGTAGGGTGGGAAAAGAAATATAAGGGCGATCCGTTAAAAGCAGATGCTTACGAGAGAGCTGCACGACTAAAATATTTACTTAAGCAGGTTACACCTGTTTCAGATGATTCCCCTGTTCCACACGATTCAGTTCTGCGCGAATTTATTGGCGGAAGCAGCATCGTTCACTAGGCGGGTGTTTTTAATTTTGTACGCAAGCGTATTATTTTTTAATCGGAAAAACATTAAAATTCGAACCAAATTCTTCACTTCTTGTAAAAAACAGTGTTTTATCTCATAAATGTATTGGAACAAATCTTGTCCCTTACACTTCCAAAGTAGTAAATTAACAAGAAGTGTGGGACATAATGAAATCGAAAATATCTCTATCGTTTAAGTTACTTTTTATAGTTGCATTTTTCTTAATATCTTCTGCAAGTCTGTTTCCGCAAAGGGCAAAAAATGATAAGCCGGAATCTTCAGACAATAGATACAAATCTGATCGCTATCAAACCAGCAACTCAACTTTAAGCAATCCCGCCGATGTTGATTATACTAATAAGAGAAATAATGATTATGATAAAAGAGACAATCGTTACAGAAAAGAAAGAGATGCAGACCGTCGTGATAATCAAAAAAGAAATTATGATGATTATGCAGACAATAGAAATAATAGATACGATGAAGAATCTGAAAATTATTTTCGGATTGACAAATCGGGTAGAACACTCTGGGATGGAAAGCATTGGGATTTAGATGAGTTCCCACTAAAGGTATATGTGAAAGAATCTTCATCAAGATATTATAAATCCATTTACAAAGATTATATTGGTTATGCATTTGATGTTTGGCAAAAAGCAGATACCAGAGTTCAATATGCATTTACTAATAACAGCCGGGATGCCGATATAGAGATAATCTTCATCGAAAACCTAGGAAGAAAGTATGATGAAAATTACTTGGGATTAACAGAATATGAAACAAACAGAAATAATGAAATCGAGTACTCAAAAATCCAGATTAGTTTAATAAAATTTGGCGACAAAAAAGTTAGCGATGGCGAAATAAAGGCAACAATTGTTCACGAGTTAGGACATGCTTTTGGATTAGGACATAGCGATGGTGAAGCGGATATTATGTATCCTTACATTGATCCTGATCATTCGGCTGAAATGACTTACGATGAACTTTCACGTGGAGATGAAGAAGCGATACAGGATGTAATTGATTTGGGTAATAGCCAGCTCTACGTATGGAAATGATAAACAAGAGTTAGAGTAAGTTGACTCTATCTTAAACTTACTCTTACTCTGTATTATTTCAATAAAACCATCTTCTTAATATTAATAATTTCATCATTCTACTTTTTCCTTAAGTATCATCATTCTTTTCATATCAGTATAAAGTTTTCTGAAACCAAGGGGGATTTTATATACATTAAATTCATAGTAATAGTATTCTTCTAATAAATCTTCTTTAACCAAATTTACCTCGTACACTCCAGCTTCTTGTTTTTTACTCAATATTTTCTTCACTTTTTTATTATTTGGACTGTAAAGAGTTATTACTACTCTTGACTTTATTGGCAAGCAGTATTCTATCTTCGTTGTATCTTTAACTGGATTGGGTTTGTTTTGAGTTAAATAAAAATTTGATAATAATAATTTTTCCATATTGGTGTCCTCAAAAACTAATTAGTTTTGAATTACAGTTTACTTCATAAACATCATCTTTCTAGTTTCTATATAATCACCTGCTCGGAGTCTGTAAAAGTAGATTCCACTCGTTAATTCACTTGCATCAAATTCAACATTATAATTTCCTGTTTGCTTTTCTTCATTAACTAGTGTTGCAATTTCATTTCCCAAAGCATCAAAAACTTTAATTGTCACAAAACTTTGTGTCGGAATAAAATATTTAATCCTGGTTGAAGGATTGAAAGGATTTGGGAAGTTGTTTGAAATGCCATAACTGAGTACTGATTCTTCAACGTTCTCTATCTCTGTTACTATATATGAGTAAGTATATTTATCTACATTTATCCATACCGATCCATTCCATTCTTGAACAATTTCTTCAGTTATATCATTATTTATATTATATGTGTATAGAACTCTACCACCATTATCCCATTCACTTCCATTCCACATTTGACGGATACTTTCTATACGGTTATTATTTACATCATATGAATATAAATACCTTAAAAAATTTATACCGACTGAACTTTGGACAAGAAATTCGATCAGATTATTATTGGTATCATAGTAATAGTATCCTTGAAACACATCATTCCACATATTATTATTCCAACCCTGGTCTAATTCTTCAATCAATTTATTTTCTGAGTCATATGAATAAATGTTTCTCCAGGAATTCTCCCATTGATTGTTTTTCCAATTAAGAAGAGTTTTAATTTCAAGAAGAGATCCATCTTTTGGGGGGATGCGATGAAAGTTGTTTTGTGATTGACTTAAATCAATAGTCTGCGAATATATTATGGAAGAGATTAGAGTTAGAACAATAATCATAAATAATGAGGTGGTTTTCATTTTGCTCTCCACTAATTATTAATGAAAAATGATGATTTCTTCAAAGATAAAACAGAAGTTGGGGTGATGATGGGAATACTCTTAAGGATCATTCCGATACCCTTTATTAAATGATTTGATTCTTATTGAATCAATACACTTGGCTTACTAAGTTTGATTTTAACTGATAGATTTAAAGGGTATCAACTTTCATATTCAAAATCATTCAAAACCGAATATCTGGCAAGTCATTTGGAATTGCACTTTTGTCTAATATCAAATATGAATGACTGTTAAGCGAATTGTAATATTACTTAAGCAAAACCATTTTTTTCGTTTCAGAATAGCTGCCTGCTGTTAAGGTATAGAAATACATTCCGCTTGGCAGATTGTGGACTGTACCCGAATGACTATTGAATTCCACCTCATAAGTCCCGGCTTCTTTTTCTTCATTTACAAGAGCCGTAATTTCATTTCCTAGCACGTCATAAATTTTCAAGGTTATAAGCGACCCTCTGACTCCACTCAGGGTGACAGGAATTGAGAATTTTATTTTTGTGGTTGGATTAAATGGATTGGGGTAGTTTTGATACAATACAAATTCTTCTGGAATACTTTCTATTGTGTTAACATTTGTTGTTGTATCATTCGTAAAAAGAATTAAAAGATCCTCCAATTCATCTATACCTGTCATATCCATATCACCATCATTATCCCTGTCGTGAAAAACAGCACAGCTTCCTGCTTGATTGGCGGGTAAATCATTTCGATTTATAAAAACCCCCGTTCCATCATTTTCATAAAGAGTAAAATTTGCACCGGTAAAGTTGCTTGTAACAATATCTAAATCCAGATCGCCATCAACATCACCTAAATCTACAGCAATTGGAAAAGCGCCAACCGGATAATTAATTGGAGAAGAAAGATTTCCTGCACTATTGCACAGTACAACGGAAAAACTTGATCCACTCGAGTTCGCACAAACCACATCAGGAATTCCATCATTATTAACATCGCCTGAAACGACCATCCAGGGACCATTACCAACTGTAACTTTATCGCTGAAAGTAAAGCCCCCATTCCCATTACCTAACCAGAGAATAACCTCATCTGAATAAATTGCACCAAGGAATAAATCCATAACACCATCACCGTTTATATCTGATGTTGCAGCAGCAGTCTCGCCATTTCCGCTTCCTTCAAAGCTAAATGGTAATGAAAAAGTCCCGTCTCCATTGTTAATTAATACAGATACATTATTCCCATCTCTATTAGCGGTTACTATATCCGGAAATCCATCACAATTCGCATCCAAAATCACCAACCCTCTTATTCCGCTATCGGCAGTATAATTCTGAATTGATGAAAAGTTTCCGGTGCCATCTCCCTTAAAAACTGTTACTTTATTATTTGTACTGTTACCGACTGTAAAATCCATCAGACCATCAAGATTATAGTCAAATCCCTCATTAGTGCTCGGTCTTGAACCACCACTGATGGAAAAGACAGTAAAGTCATTATAACCTCCCTGCTGATCATTCATAAATACTCGAATATCTGCTGGAATTTCATTGGGCACAATGAAATCACTCCAACCGTCTCCATCAAGATCACCAGCATAAGTACCATAAGTTTGGATCCATCCTTCTCCCTGTTCTCTTACATTAATTGTGTTGGTTCTGGTTAAATTCATTGTACCCGAAAGTGTTCTCGTCCAGAAATTCCAGGCAAATCCTGTTTGAAGATAACTTCCCTCTGTATCTTTTATACCTTTTGATAAAGACACGGTAACCTGTTCTCCATAAAAAAAGTTTTCATAGGGTATAAAATGAATTGATGTAGTATCGTTAAACCAATTAATGGTCCCTTTGTGGACTCCAGACCATCTCCCCCATACCTGGAAGGTTGTATCATTAAAAGAAGTAATATCAACTGCTCTGTTAAAGTCTATTGATATCTCAAGTGTTGGAAGGAAATTCATTGATTGCGACGATGGAGTAACACTCATTACCTCAAGGCTACCCTGACCGGTTAGGGATACATTTAACATCAGAACAATGGAAAACAGTTTAAATAGCTTCATCTTTTTCTCTTCATTTTTAAAGCGAATATAAGACTTTTTGTTTGGAAATGAACATTAAGAATACAGTTCCACAGCACATTTCAAATCAGATTTAGCTTTGATTTTGAATATTTATAATTTTCAATAATAAATAAATTTCATTACTGAAAACTTCGGGGATTAAACATGAAGCCCTTACTACCTTTTCTAACCATCGTATTAACTATTTCCTTTATAACATCTCTCTCAGCACAGGATGAAAAAGACAGAGGAATCTTTGTTGAAGAAAAAGATGGATTTTACAAGAATGAAATACTGAAGAACATAGATGAATTTAATGAACCTGAAAAGGAGAAGAAAAAATTATTCAAGCTTGATTTTACCGGGATGGATATCCCAAAATCCAAAGACGAATTTACAAGCTATTGGTTCAATGATCCGATCTCACAGGGAAGAACAGGAACCTGCTGGTGTTTTTCTACTACATCTTTTTTTGAATCTGAGGTTTACAGACTTCACAATAAGAAAGTAAAACTTTCAGAAATGTATACAGCCTACTGGGAATATGTTGAGAAAGCAAAAAGATTTATCAAAGAACGGGGGAACTCTGCTTTTGCAGAAGGCTCTGAAGCTAACGCTGTACCGCGGATTTGGAAAATGTACGGGGTTGTGCCTGCTGAAGCTTACTCCGGAATGAAGCTGGGACAAAAATATCACGATCATAAAGCAATGTATAAAGAGATGAACTCCTATTTGGAAAATATTAAATCTACTTATGCGTGGAATGAAGAAGAAGCTATTAAAGTAATAAAGTCAATACTAAATTATTATATGGGTGAACCGCCAGCAGAGTTTTATTTTGAAAGCAAAAAGTATTCACCCGGAGAATTTTTAAATAACTACCTTCAACTTGATCTTGATGATTATGTTGATATACTCTCTTATATGCAAAAGCCATACTACCAACAGGTTGAGTATGATGTAGAAGATAACTGGTGGCATAGTGATGTTTATTATAATGTACCGTTGAATGCTTTTATGGACGCACTGAAAAACGCGATCCGAAACGGTTACACGATGACAATCGGTGGCGATGTTTCAGAAGCTGGATATGATTCCTGGCATAAAGCGGGAGTTGTACCAACATTTGATATTCCATCTGAATATATTAATGAAAACGCACGTCAGTTTCGATTTAGCAATAAAACTACAACTGATGATCACGGTATTCATTTAGTAGGTTATCTTGAAAAGGATGGTGTTGATTGGTTTTTAATAAAAGATTCCGGTTCCGGCTCAAGAAATACAGGAGATAAAGGATTTTATTTCTATCACGAGGATTATGTTAAACTAAAGATAATGGATTTTATGGTCCACAAAGATGCAGTTGAGATTTTATTGAATAAGTTTAAAGAACAGATTGAATGAAAAGGTTAATGCTGAACCTGCCTGCCTGGGGGCAGGCTTGTTTCAGCATCTTTAAATATTTAATAAAAGCCCAAAACAAATTAAGATCCTGAAACAAGTTCAGGATAATTACTCCTGTGGCTCCATTCCATAGCCTTTCCATTCCTCTTTTGCAGGCCCGTAAACCCCGGGAACTTTCAACCCTGCTAATCTCATAACGATTGTCAGTTGTCCACGATGATGGATTTGATGAGTGACCAGCACTCCAAGAGTTTTACCTCGCTTCCACATTTCACCGTACATATCATCTTCAAACAACAGAGTTTCATCTTTCCATTTTGTCTGAATCTCTTTTATCAATCCTTCCGAAGTGCGTTTGTACTCATTAACAATTTCTTTTACACTTTTAGGAATTGGCGCATTCTCATCTACGGTTTCAAATGTTAGTCCTGTACGGTGAGCCATTTCTCCGACTGAAGTAATAATATGCCAGGCAAGTCT
>CBDUAV010000087.1:0-12139 GCA_965365225.1 uncultured Ignavibacteria bacterium
TAGTTAGAGAAGGTGCTGAAGTTAATGAAGGTGATATACTGATTGGTAAGATCACGCCGAAAGGAGAAACTGATCCAACACCTGAAGAAAAACTGCTAAGAGCAATATTTGGTGATAAAGCTGGTGATGTAAAAGACGCTTCACTTAAAGCTCCTCCGGGGCTTCATGGAACTGTTATAAAAACCCGATTGTTCAGCAGAAAGACCAGAGATTTAGAAACTAAAAAAATGGAAAAACTTTCACTCGAAAATTTAGAAAGAGATTACAACAATAAGCTTAAAGAGCATTATGAAAAGCTTGTTGAGAAATTAACAAAACTTACAGAAGGCTTAACTGTATCAGGGGTTCGCGATCTTGATGGTACAATTGCATTAAGAAGTGGAACATCAATTAAAGATTCTACATTCCAATCAATAGAAGATATAACTAAACTTGATTACACTTTAGATTGGTTCGATAGCAAAAAAACTAACTTGCACATTAAAACCTTATACAAAAACTATTTCGATCATCTGGCTGAAATTGGTGAAGAGTATAAAAGAGAAAAAATTAAAATAGCCAGCGGTGATGAATTACCTCCGGGAATTGTGCAGCTTGCAAAAGTTTATGTTGCAAAGAAAAGAAAACTTGCAGTTGGCGATAAAATGGCAGGACGACATGGTAATAAAGGTGTTGTCGCCAAAGTTGTTCCTGAAGAGGACATGCCGTTCTTACCGGATGGTCAACCTGTTGATATAATTCTAAACCCACTTGGCGTTCCATCACGAATGAACTTAGGACAGTTGTACGAAACAGCTTTAGGCTGGGCAGGAATTAAGCTTGGCGTTAAGTTTGCAACTCCTATTTTTGATGGGGCTAAAGTCGAAGATGTTGATGAATGGTTAACTAAAGGTGGTTTAGAATTGGGCAGTAAAACTGATCTTTATAATGGCAGATCTGGCGAAAAATTTCATCAGAAAGTCACATGCGGTTTCATTTATATGATGAAACTCAGCCATCTTGTAGATGATAAAATTCATGCCCGTTCAATTGGACCATATTCATTAATTACACAGCAGCCGTTGGGTGGTAAAGCACAATTCGGTGGTCAGCGTTTTGGTGAAATGGAGGTTTGGGCACTCGAAGGTTACGGCGCAGCTTATGCACTTCAGGAAATTTTAACTGTAAAAAGTGATGATGTTGCAGGAAGAGCTAAAGCATACGAAGCTATTGTAAAAGGAGATAATTTACTTGAACCAAATATTCCTGAATCATTCAATGTATTAATTAAAGAGCTTCAGGGTTTAGGTCTTGATCTTACAATTAATTAATAACGTTGAAATAACTATAACAAAGAATTTAGGAGATAACCAATATGGCGTTTAGATTTCAAGAACATGCAATGATGGATATCGAAAGTATAACCATCAGTCTTGCCAGTCCCGATGATATATTATCAAGATCTTATGGTGAAGTAACAAAACCAGAAACAATAAACTATCGTTCATTTAGACCCGAAAAAGATGGCTTGTTTTGCGAAAAAATATTTGGTCCTACACGCGATTGGGAATGCTTTTGTGGTAAATATAAAAGGATAAGATATAAAGGTATTATTTGCGATCGCTGCGGTGTTGAAGTAACTCAAAAAAGTGTACGCCGAGAAAGAATGGGACACATAGGTCTTGCTGTTCCGGTCGTTCATATATGGTTCTTCAGAGCTCAGCCATCAAAAATTGGTAACATTATTGGTCTTAGTTTAAAAGAGCTTGAAAAAGTTATTTACTATGAATCTTATATCGTTATCAATCCGGGCACAACTGGTTTAAATAAAAGAGATCTCATTTCTGAAGATCAATATTTTGAGGTTATGAATTCTCTTCCACCCGAAAATCAAAAACTCGATGACACTCATCCGGATAAATTTGTAGCTAAGATTGGGGGCGATGCAGTAAAAAATATTCTAAGAAATACCAAAGTTGAAGAACTTTCGGAAGTCTTACGTGAGAAGGTAAAAGTTGAAACAAGCCAACAAAAAAAAGCAGATCTGTTAAAACGACTTAGAGTAATTGAAGCATTTAAACTAGAAAACATTAAAGTTGAAAATAAACCTGAGTGGATGGTGCTGAGTTATATTCCGGTTATTCCTCCTGAATTAAGACCACTTGTACCACTTGAAGGAGGAAGATTTGCTACTAGTGATTTAAATGATCTTTACAGAAGAGTGATAATTAGGAACAATCGTCTTAAAAGATTAATTGATATTAAAGCTCCTGAAGTAATACTTCGTAACGAGAAAAGAATGCTGCAGGAAGCTGTTGATGCTTTGTTTGATAATTCCAGAAGAGGAAGTTCGGTACGAAGCGATAATAACAGACCTTTAAAATCTTTAAGTGATATGCTTAAAGGGAAACAGGGTAGATTCCGACAAAATTTATTAGGTAAAAGAGTTGATTATTCCGGGCGATCGGTTATTGTTGTTGGTCCTGAGTTAAAACTACATCAGTGCGGATTGCCAAAAGATATGGCTGTTGAACTCTTCAAACCTTTTATTATTAGAAAGCTGATTGAAAGAGGTCATAATAAAACAGTTAAAAGTGCCAGGAAAGTTGTTGATAGGAAAGACCCTATTATCTGGGATATTTTAGAAAAAATAATTCAAGGGCATCCAGTTCTACTTAACAGAGCACCAACGCTTCACCGTTTGGGAATTCAAGCATTTCAACCTATTCTAATTGATGAAAAAGCAATTCAGCTTCATCCAATGGTTTGTACTGCATTCAATGCGGATTTCGATGGTGATCAAATGGCTGTTCATGTTCCGCTCTCTTACGAAGCGCAACTTGAAGCATCATTATTAATGCTTAGCAGCCATAATATTCTTTCACCGCAAAATGGAAGTCCGATTGTTGTTCCCACACAGGATATTGTACTTGGTTGTTATTATTTAACCAAGCTGAAAGATGGTGATAAGGGTGAAGGAATGGTTTTTTCATCTCCTGAAGAAGCTATAATTGCTTATGATAATGGTGTATTGGGTCTTCATGCAAAAATTAAAGTTAAGATTGAAGGTAATTTTATTGAAACTACAACAGGCAGGGTGATATTTAATCAAATCCTTCCAAATGAAATGGGTTTTATAAATCAGTTGCTTATTAAGAAAACCTTTGGCGGCATAATTGGTAAAATGTATATGCAGCTTAGCAATAAAATTACTGCAAAATTTCTTGATGATTTAAAGGATTTAGGATTCAAATACGCTACCGAAGGCGGACTTTCAGTAAGCTTTGGGGATATGGTTGTTCCCGAAGAAAAGGAAAACCTAATTTCTAAAGCAAACAAAAAAGTAGATGGTATTCTTAACGAGCATGAGCAGGGAGTTATCACAGATGCTGAAAGGTACAATAAAATTATAGATGTTTGGACACATACAACAAACGACGTTGCTCGTGCACTTATGGAAAAAATAAAGAGAACAGATAGCGGATTTAACTCTCTTCATATGATGGTTGATTCTGGTGCAAGAGGATCGCAAGAACAGGTTAGGCAACTTGCAGGTATGCGAGGATTGATGATGAAACCGCAAAAAACCCTTTCCGGGCAGGCAGGGGAAATTATTGAAAATCCAATTGTTGCAAACTTTAAAGAAGGATTAACCGTACTCGAGTATTTTATTTCAACTCACGGTGCCCGAAAAGGTCTGGCTGATACAGCACTTAAAACTGCAGATGCAGGTTACTTAACAAGAAGATTAGTTGATGTATCGCAGGATGTTATAATCACAGAAGTTGATTGCGGGACAATTTTAGGAATAGAAATCAAAGCCCTTAAAGATGTTGAACAGGAAAGAGAACCTCTATCTGAACGTGTAACCGGTCGTGTTGCTCAGGAAGATGTATATCATCCAATTACAGAAGAATTAATTGTAGAAGCCGGTGAAATTATTTCTGAGGAAATTGCAGAAAGAATTGAAGATGCAAACATAGATTCGGTTTATATAAGAACAGTGCTCACTTGTGAATCGAAGAGAGGTGTTTGTGCAAAATGTTATGGTAGAAATTTAACAACGGGTAAATTAGTTGAAGTGGGCGAAGCAGTTGGGATTATTGCTGCACAATCTATTGGTGAACCCGGGACACAGCTAACTTTAAGAACTTTCCACCTTGGTGGTACATCTTCAAGAATTGCCACTCAATCACAGGTAGAATCGAACGTAGAAGGTATTGTTAAATTTGAAAAAGTTGCTTCCGTAGAAAAAACGATACCTGATCCTTTTGGAGGACCCGGTTATGCAGCAAAAGTTGTAATCGGAAGAAGGGGAAGCGTTAGTGTTTTTGATGAAAATAACAGACAGTTAAAGAAATTTGATATTCCTTACGGTGCCGAGCTTGTAGTGGAAGATGATAGTAAGGTTAATCGTGGCACAGCTCTCTATCATCACGATCCTTACAATTCATTAATTCTTACCGATATACCTGGAAAAGTTGCATTTGTAGATTTAATTGATGGTTCAACACTAAAGCAAGTAACCGATGAGCAAACCGGTCACGTCCAAAAAGTTGTTACTGATTCTAAAGATAAAACCTTGATTCCAAGTATAGTTGTTGTAGGCGAAGATGGTGAGAAAAAATCATTTAACTTGCCTACAAGATCTTATCTTTCTGTTGAAGAAGGAGAAAGTGTAACAGCTGGAACTGTGTTAGCAAAGATTTCCAAACAAGCTACAAAAACTAGAGATATAACTGGTGGTCTTCCTAGAGTAACTGAACTATTTGAAGCCAGAAGTCCTCAGGATCCGGCTGTTATTTCCGAAATTGAAGGTATAGTAAAATTTGGAGCCAGGAAGAAAGGTTCAAGAGAAATATTTATTACAGCCCACGATGGGTCGGATGAGAAAAAATATAATGTTGCACTAGGAAAACATATTTTAGTTCAGGATGGAGATGATATCCCTGCGGGTGAAAAGATTACTGATGGACCAATTAACCCACATGATATTTTAAGTATTAAAGGAACAAGTGCTGTTCAAGAATATCTTGTAAACGAAATACAGGATGTGTATCGTCTTCAGGGTGTAAAAATAAATGATAAGCATATTGAAGTAATTGTCAGACAGATGCTTCAAAAAGTAAGAGTTGTTTCTCCGGGCGACACGAGATTTCTGGAAGAAGATTTAGTTGATCGAATAGAATTTTTGGAAGAAAATAACAAAATGATTAATCTCTCTTTTATTGAAGATAAAGGTGATTCAAGATTTAAAAATCATCAGCTTGTTGTTAAAACCAAAACGAGAGAAATCAATGCAGATCTTAAAAAGAAAGATAAAAAACCTATAAAAACAAGAGACGCTATGTCTGCAACTTTTGAACACGTATTGCTGGGAATAACTCAGGCTGCACTATCGACAGAAAGTTTTCTGTCTGCAGCTTCATTCCAGGAAACAACAAAGGTTCTGGCTAACGCTGCCACTCAATCTAAAATAGACAAACTGATTGGATTGAAAGAAAATATTGTAATGGGTCATCTTATTCCGGCTGGTACGGGTCTTAAAAAGTATGGTAAAATAATGCTCAAAAGTGAAGTTGAAGCGGCTAAAGCTATAGAAGAAGAGGTTGCAGCAGAATGAGCTGTATAATTCCATTAGAAAAGACTAATAATCATATATTTGGGTTATTAAATCAAAGTCTGTAATTCTTGACTATATTTAAGTCAAGATTTATATTACGGGACTAATTTTTTTTGAATTTTAAATTCCGGAGAATTTATTGCCGACTATTAATCAATTGGTAAGAAAAGGAAGAGTACAAATATTAGCTAAGAAAAAGGCACCTGCACTAAATGCATGTCCCCAGAAGAGAGGTGTATGTACAAGAGTTTATACCACAACTCCTAAAAAACCTAATTCGGCACTTAGAAAAGTTGCAAGAGTTAGACTAACTAATAATATGGAAGTTACCGCATACATTCCTGGTGAAGGTCATAACTTGCAGGAACATTCGATAGTTCTTATTAGAGGTGGCAGGATAAAAGATTTACCCGGAGTTCGATATCATATAATCAGGGGTACACTTGATACAAGCGGAGTTGAGGAAAGAAAAAAAGGAAGATCAAAATATGGTGCCAAAAAACCTAAAGCGTAAAGTGTTATGAGAAAAAGAAGAGCTGAAAAAAAATATATTAAACCCGATCCAAAGTTTAAAGATATTGTTGTTGCAAAATTTATTAATGTATTAATGATGGATGGCAAAAAAGCAACCGCACGTAAAACTCTTTACGACGCAATTGAATTGGTTGAAAGTAAAACAAAAAAACCTGGTTTGGAGATCTTTAAACAAGCTGTGAATAACGTGCAGCCCCTGATTGAAGTTAGAAGCAGAAGAGTTGGTGGTGCTACATATCAAGTTCCAACAGAAGTTAGACCTGAGAGAAGAATTGCTCTTGCAATGAGATGGATTAAAGGATATGCAAGCAAGCGAGGTGAAAAAACTATGGCGCAAAGATTATCGCAAGAAATTATATCAGCTTCAAATGGAGAAGGCTCCGCCGTGAAGAAAAAAGATGATACACATAAAATGGCCGAAGCAAATAAAGCTTTTGCTCATTTTAAATGGTAATTGAAATTAAAAAATTATGATTAAAAAAATAAACATAGATAAAGTTAGAAATATTGGTATTATGGCTCACATCGATGCCGGCAAAACTACCACTACAGAACGAATTTTGTTCTATACTGGAAAAGTGCATCGCTTGGGCGAGGTTCACGATGGCGCATCTCAAATGGATTGGATGGAGCAGGAAAAAGAAAGAGGCATAACAATTACAAGTGCTGCTACGACCTGTTATTGGAACGATCATCAAATTAATATTATAGATACTCCCGGTCACGTGGATTTTACAGTTGAAGTAGAAAGATCTTTACGCGTGCTCGATGGTGCTGTTGCTTTGTTTTGTGCAGTTGGTGGCGTTGAACCACAATCCGAAACAGTCTGGAGACAGGCAGATAAATATGGTGTTCCGCGTATTGCATTTATTAATAAGATGGATAGAGTTGGAGCAGATTTTTATTCTGCCGTTCAAATGATGAAGGACAGGCTTAGTGCAAACGCAATACCTATTACTCTTCCAATTGGCGAGGGTGATTTGTTTTCAGGAGTAATAGATCTTATTAACTTTAAAGCAAGAATGTATCATGAGGAAACTTTTGGTGCAACATACGATGAAATTGATATTCCGCAGGACTTGTTAGAACTTGCTAACAAATATAGAACGGAAATGCTGGAGGCTGTATCTGACGTTGATGATTCATTGCTTGAAAAATATCTCGATGGGAAAGAAATTACACCCCAAGAGGTTATTAGTGTTTTAAGAAGAGCAACAATTGAATTGAAAATCATTCCAGTTATGTGTGGTTCTGCATTTAAAAATAAAGGAGTTCAAAAACTCCTTGATTATATTATTCAGTTATTACCTACACCTCTGGAATTTAAAAGTATTCAGGCTCACCATGTCGGTATGAATGATACTGTTACGAGAAAGATTGATGAAAAAGAAAAGTTTGCTGCTTTAGCCTTTAAAATAATGAACGATCCATTCGTAGGTAAATTATGTTTCTTCCGCGTTTACTCAGGTGTTCTTAAATCAGGTTCTTACATATACAATGCTGTAAGTGATAAAAAGGAGCGTATCGGGAGACTGCTTCAAATGCATGCAAACGATCGGGTGGATATTACAGAGGTCAGGGCAGGTGATATAGCCGCTGCAGTTGGCTTAAAGTTTACTAAGACTGGTGATACACTTTGTACAGAAGATGATCCGATAATTCTTGAAAAAATGTCGTTTCCTGAACCAGTTATACAAATTGCAATCGAACCTAAATCTAAAGCCGATCAGGATAAATTATCAGACGCTCTATCAAAGCTCTCTGATGAAGATCCAACCTTTAGAGTAAATGTTGATCAGGAAACCGGACAAACATTAATAAGCGGAATGGGTGAATTGCATTTAGAAATTCTAGTTGATAGAATGAAGAGAGAATTTAAAGTGGAAGCTAATGTTGGTAAACCGCAGGTCGCCTATAGAGAAACAATAACGGAAAATGTTGAGACAGAAGGTAAGTTTATTAAACAATCTGGCGGTCGTGGAAAATATGGACATTGTGTTATTGAATTAGGACCTAATGAACCCGGTAAAGGCTATGAATTTGAAAATGCTATAGTTGGGGGTTCAGTTCCAAAAGAATATATACCCCCGGTTTCAGCTGGTATTCAAGAAGCAATGAGAAATGGTGTGGTTGCCGGGTATCCGGTAGTCGATATAAAAGTAAAATTAATTGATGGCTCTTATCACGATGTTGATTCAGATGAGCTTTCATTTAAAGTTGCAGGCTCTATGGCGTTTAAGAATGGATCGAAAAAAGCAAAGCCAGTATTATTAGAACCAATAATGTCAGTTGAAGTAGTTACACCTGAAGATTATCTGGGTGATGTAATGGGTGATTTAAACTCGCGACGTGGAAAAATTGAAGGTTTTACTGCAAGAAAAGATGCACAAGTAATTAATGCGTTTGTTCCGCTTTCAGAAATGTTCGGATACGCAACAATTTTAAGATCGATGACACAGGGGCGGGCAATTTATACAATGCAGTTTGAACACTATTTACCGGTTCCAAAAAATATTGCAGAAGAAATTTCTGAAAAATCACTCGGTAAAAAAACAGCAATAGCTTAATATAAAATTGAATTAATAATAAAAGGAAACAACTAAAAGGAGAAACCGATGGCAAAAGAAAAATTTGATAGGAGTAAGCCGCACGTTAATGTTGGAACAATTGGCCACGTAGATCATGGTAAAACTACATTAACAGCTGCCATCACAATGGCTCTCAATAAAAAAGGTCTGTCAGAAGTAAGAACTTTTGATAGTATTGATAATGCCCCTGAAGAAAAAGAAAGAGGCATTACTATCGCAACTGCTCACGTTGAATACTCAACGGACAATAGACATTATGCTCACGTAGACTGTCCGGGTCATGCGGATTATGTTAAAAACATGATTACCGGCGCTGCACAAATGGATGGTGCTATACTTGTTGTTGCCGCTACCGATGGCCCTATGCCGCAAACAAGAGAGCATATTCTTCTTGCCAGACAGGTTGGTGTTCCTAGAATCGTTGTATTTATGAACAAAGTTGATATGGTAGACGATCCTGAGTTATTAGAGCTTGTAGAGGTTGAATTAAGGGATCTTTTAAACTCATATGAATTTCCAGGTGATGAAATTCCGATAATTCAAGGCTCTGCTCTTAAAGCTTTAGAGGCAGCTTCAACCGATGCCCCTAGTGAAGATCCAAGACTGGAATGTGTTTGGAAATTGATGGAAGCAGTTGATAGCTATATTCCTGTACCTGAAAGAGATACCGACAAACCATTTTTAATGCCAGTTGAGGATGTATTTTCCATAACCGGTCGTGGAACCGTTGCAACTGGTAGAGTTGAAAGAGGTCAGGTAAAAATTCAGGAAGAAGTTGAACTTATTGGTCTCGGTCTTCATAAGAAAACAGTTGTTACCGGAGTGGAGATGTTCCGTAAAGAATTAGAATCTGCTATGGCTGGTGATAATGCCGGTATCCTGTTAAGAGGAATTGATAAAAATGAGATTGAAAGAGGAATGGTTTTAGCCAAAACTGGATCAATTACTCCTCACACTAATTTTGAAGGTGAAGTTTACATTCTATCAAAAGATGAGGGTGGAAGGCATACTCCATTCTTTAATGGCTACAGACCACAGTTCTATTTTAGAACAACTGATGTTACTGGTGTTGCCTCACTTCCAGAAGGTACTGAAATGGTTATGCCGGGTGATAACGTGAAACTTAAAATAGAACTTATATCAGAAATAGCAATGGAAGAAGGTTTAAGATTCGCTATTCGTGAAGGCGGTAGAACAGTGGGTGCTGGTGTTGTTACAAAGATTATCAAATAATTTATATTAATAATTTGTTCGCTCTTAAAAGGGAGTCCAAACTCCCTTTTAGTTTGAAAAATTGAAGGAGTAAATAAGTGCCCGGTCAGAAAATACGAATAAGGTTAAAGTCATACGATCATATTTTGATTGACAAATCAACCGAGAAGATTATAAAAACAGTTCGCAGTACTGGAGCTGTTGTATCGGGACCAATACCTTTGCCAACAAGAAGAACAGTTTATACTGTGCTTCGCTCCCCTCACGTCGATAAAAAATCACGCGAGCAGTTTGAAACTAGAGCACATAAAAGAATTATTGATATACATAATTCAAATAATAAAACCGTTGATTCCCTTAGCAAGCTGGATATTCCAGCCGGAGTTGACATAGAAATAAAGTTATAATTTTATACAGAGTTTATTATGCCAGGAATGTTGGGTAGAAAAATAGGAATGACAAGCATTTATAATGCTGAAGGCGATTCAATACCTGTAACTGTAATAAAAGCAGAACCATGTAAAATTATTTCCGTTAGAACTGAAGAAAAAAATGGTTACAATGCTATTCAAATGGGTATGGGTGAAAAAAAAGAAAAAAATGTTACCAAACCGGAATTAGGTCATTTTAAGAAAAGCAATCTTGCGCCTTCGTCTAAAGTTAAAGAGTTCTCAGGTTTTGAAAAAGATAAATTTAAAGTTGGGGATGAAATAAAAATAGATATGTTTCAAGAGGGTGAGATTATTAAAGTAAGAGGAAAAAGTAAAGGCAAAGGATTTCAGGGTGTAATGAAAAGACATGGTTTTGGTGGTGTTGGCGGAACTACGCATGGTCAGAGCGATAGATTGAGAGCTCCAGGTTCTATTGGTTCGAGTTCATATCCTTCAAGAGTCTTTAAAGGACAGCGAATGGCTGGCAGAAAAGGAAATGATAATGTTACAATCAGAAATCTTAAAGTTGTTAAAATTCTAAATGAAGAAAGTCTAATACTTGTAAAGGGTGCAGTTCCCGGTGCAAACAATTCAATTGTTGAATTGATAAAGAATTAAAGAACATGAAAATTGATATTTATAAAATAGACGGTAAAACTTCTGGCGAAAAGATTGATCTTGCTGATGACATTTTTGGTATAGAACCAAATGATCATGCCATTTACCTTGCTGTGAAAGCTTATTTGGCAAACCAGCGGCAAGGTACACACAAAGCAAAAGAAAGAAGCGAAGTTAGAGGCGGTGGCAGAAAACCCTGGCGACAAAAAGGAAGAGGTACTGCGAGAGCTGGTACTACCAGATCACCCATTTGGATTGGTGGTGGAACAACTTTCGGTCCGCGTCCCCGCGATTATACACAAAAGCTTCCAAAAAAAGTTAAGCAACTTGCAAGGAAATCAGCTTTAAGTTCAAAGGCAAAAGAAAAACAATTGTTAGTTGTTGAAGATTTTACATTTGAACAACCAAAAACAAAAGAATTTGCTTCGATATTGAACGCTTTTGATTTGAGTAATAAAAAAATATTGCTGCTTACAGGTAAAACGGATGCTAATGTTTATAAATCAGGTAGAAATATTCCTAAAGTGAATGTTATGGAAGCTTCAAAAGCTTCAACTTACAACATTTTAAACAGTCAGCTTCTTGTTTTACAAAAAAGTGCAGTTGAAGAAATTGTTAAACCGTTCCGTACTAAAGCAGAGGTGGTAAACTAATATGCATCAAGTATTAATTAGCCCGTTGATAACGGAAAAGATGACTAACATTTCTGCAAACCAAGGAAAGTATGGATTCTTGGTTAATTCTAAAGCAAACAAAATTCAAATAGCAAAAGCTATTGAAGAAAAGTTTAATGTTCACGTTGTGGATGTTAGAACAATTAACCATCGCGGCAAAATGAAAACTCAGTTTAGAAAAAGCGGCAGGTTTACAGGCAAAACTGCTGGTTATAAAAAAGCAATTGTTACTCTTAAAGAAGGAGAAACAATAGAACTTTATGAAGAAGTTTAGTTGAAATTGGAATTTAAATGGCAATAAGAAAATTAAAACCGGTTACACCTGGATCTAGATTTAAAAGTAATTACGGATTTGAGGAGATAACAAAATCTACCCCTGAAAAATCTCTTACAGTTTCGCTTAATAAATCTGGTGGTAGAAACAATCTCGGTAGAATGACAATCCGGCACAGAGGCGGTGGTCATAAAAGAAGATACCGC
>CBDUAV010000088.1:0-11977 GCA_965365225.1 uncultured Ignavibacteria bacterium
AAATCAATTGCACGTGAAAAAAACTGTTCGGCACCATCAATATTTCTGGCTTGTAAAAGTTCCTGCGTTCTCAGTATTCCGAGCAAATCCCCCTGCTCGTCACCAATTAAATTTTGCCCACCATCTCCACGTGTAAGCGAAAGATAACCTGTACTTAAAAGTTTTCCAAAATTGTAATAGGAAAGAAATGCTGTGTTTTCATCATCGGGATGCGCAGCAATGTACAGAACACTACCAAGCGTATTAAGTTTTTTTAGAGCAAGTTTGATTTCTGATGAATTTAATATTTCTTTTGGCTGGGCTGCAATTGAATATGTGATTGCAAAGATGAAGAAGAAAAGTTTTTTTATCATACAAGGAAATACATTTATTAAATGATTAGTCCATTTAGATTTGAGCATGAATTTAACGATTTGATACGATTTTACAATAATAAAAATTAGACCCTAATAATTTGATGATAAAGTGGTTAATATTTTCCTGAATGTAT
Source organism: uncultured Ignavibacteria bacterium (assembly GCA_965365225.1). Lineage (GTDB taxonomy): Bacteria > Bacteroidota > Ignavibacteria > Ignavibacteriales > Ignavibacteriaceae > IGN2. The sequence continues at coordinate 491 of CBDUAV010000088.1, forward strand.
GGGGAAATTTAACGATGCTTTTGCTTATTTTGTAAATGTTCGAAAATCAATTCATCATTTTTTCTATTTTCTTATATTTACATAGTGTCTGAATACAAAAATTATTTTTGCAATGGTAGAAATTAAAAGTATTAAAATTGGTGGTGGTCAGCCGTTTGCTTTGATTGCTGGACCGTGCGTTGTTGAAAATGAGCAAATGACAATAGAAACTGCATATAAAATCAAAAAGATTACAGAAAAAATGCAGATCCCATTTATTTTCAAATCGAGTTACAGGAAGGCGAACCGAACAAGCATTAATTCCTTTAAAGGCTTAGGTGATGAAGAAGCAATTAATATTTTAATGAAAGTAAAAAATGATTTGCAAATTCCGGTATTAACCGATATTCACTCCCCCGAAGAAATTAATAAAGTTTTAGATTTTGCAGATGTAATACAAATTCCAGCTTTCCTTTCAAGACAAACAGAGCTTTTAGTTGCTGCAGGAAAATCGGGAAAAGTTGTAAATGTAAAAAAAGGACAATTTCTTGCACCCAATGATATGGAACACGTCATCAAAAAAATTGAATCGACAGGAAACAAAAAAATATTATTAACGGAAAGAGGTACTTCTTTTGGCTATCACAATTTAGTTGTTGATATGCGTTCGCTGGTGATAATGAAACAATTTGGTTATCCAGTTGTGATGGATGCAACGCATTCAGTTCAGTTACCTGCAAATAGTTCTGTAAGCGGCGGTGAACCACAATTTATAAAACCATTGGCAAAAGCTGCAGCAGCTATAGGTATCGATGCCCTGTTCATTGAAGTTCATCCAAATCCAAAAGAAGCTTTAAGTGATGCACAAAGCCAGTTACAGTTGGAAGATTTGGAAAATCTTTTAATAGAAGTAAAAGAAATTGATGCTATTTTAAAAAAGAAATAAATTTCATTCAAAAATGGAAGAAAAATTTGATTGAAAAAAAGCTTATAGAAGTTGGGAAAAAAGTTGTTAGAATTGAAGCAGATGCAGTATCGAGTCTTCAAAAAAGTATAAATAAAGAATTTGTAAAAGCAGTAAATGTAATTTACAGCTCAAAAGGAAGAGTTGTTTTAACTGGAATGGGCAAATCGGGATTGATAGCCCGTAAAATTGTTGCAACTTTAAATAGCACAGGAACAGCCGCAATTTATCTTCATCCAACAGATGCGCTTCATGGCGATCTTGGAATGGTTAGAAAAGATGATGTTGTTATAATTATTTCAAAAAGCGGTACCACAGAAGAACTGGCAAAATTACTTCCTATGCTAAAGAGACTCGGCGTAAAATTAATAGCGATGTCCGGAAACTCGAAATCTGAATTAGTAAATGAATGTGATATTTTTCTGAATATTTCAGTAAAAGAAGAAGCCTGCCCGCACGATCTTGCACCAACTTCATCAACTACTGCCGCATTAGTAATGGGAGATGCTCTATCCGTCGTTTTACTGGAAAAGAGAGGCTTTTCTGTGGAGGATTTTGCTGTGCTGCATCCGGGTGGAAGTTTGGGTAAGAGGCTTTCATTAAAAATTGAAGAGATAATGATCAAAGGAAAAGGTATCCCGATGGTTAAGGAAACTGCAAATATAAAGGATATCATAATTGAAATGACAGGCAAACGACTCGGAAGCACTTGTGTTGTGAATGGAAAAGGAATTTTAGTAGGAGTAATTACCGACGGCGATCTGAGAAGATTATTGGAAAAAACAATGAACATAAAAGATTTGAAAGCAAAAGATATAATGACTAAAAATCCAAAGGTTATTCAAAAAGATTTTCTCGCTTCGTTTGCATTGCAGCAAATGGAAAATTATAAAATTACATCTTTAATAGTAACAAATGATAAAAAGAAACCGATTGGCATTATGCATCTTCACGATTTAGTAAATTTAGGTTTACAAAGAAGATGAAATTAATTTTCTTTTTAGTTTTATCATCTATACTAGTTAGCTGCGATGAAGAAAAAATTAAACCTTCCATAGATCAATCAATTCAAAACGAAAGATTGCCAGCACAAGAAAGCTGGAACTCAACAGTTTTTTTTACTGATTCCGGGAGAACAAAAGCTATTTTATATGCCGGACACTTGCAAGTTTTTGAGGATACTAAAGAAACATTATTGGGTGAGGGTATAAAAGTTGATTTTTATGACGAGCAGCAAATAAAATCAACAACTCTTACTTCTAAAAGAGGAAGAGTAGACGAAACAACAAACAACCTTTATGCGATCGATAGTGTGGTTGCGGTGAATGACAGTGGTGTAGTACTTACAAGTGAAGAAATTATTTGGCGAAACAAAGATAGAAAAATAACCACAGATAAATTTGTAACTATTGAGTCGCCTGACGAAATAATTCAAGGTTTCGGCTTTGAATCCGATCAGCAGTTAAAAAATTATGTTATTTACAACATCACATATATTACAAGGGCTAAAAAAGAGTGATGTTCAGTTTATTTAAACTTCTCATTATAACAGTAACTTTATATTCATTATCTTTTGCTCAGGTGACAGACGAAACCATGACTGTTATCGGCGACAGCTTGAGGGGAAAGGTAATTGACGGCGAATCTGTAAGAGAGGTAATTGGTAATGTTGTGCTGACCCAGGGCAACGTTGTAGTGACCTGTAATCGGGCGATTCAATATCTTGCAAAAAATGAAGCAGAGCTAATCGGCGACGTAGTTGCAAAGCAGGACAGCTTAACTTTGAATACAGAAAAAGGATTTTATTACGGCGATTTGCGAAAGGCAAAAAGCACAAGCCGAATTTCACTGAATGATACAAAAGTAATTTTATCCGCAGACAGCGGTGATTATTATTTTGATGAAAGCAGAGCCTTTTTTCAATCAAATGTAAGATTAGTTGATTCACTTTCCGTGCTTACTTCCGGAGAGATGACCTATTATAAAAAAGAGGATAAAACTTTTGCCGTAAAAAATGTTAAAGTAATTGATGATAATAGTGAATTGAATGCTGATACATTGATCCATTATAGAAAAACTAAAATTACTTATGCCGATGGAAATGTAAAACTAAAAAGTTTTAAAAATAATACTACCATATTTGGCGAGCATTTAGAGGATTATGCAAATAAAAAGTATACATTAATTGAGGAAAATCCTTTGCTCATGCAGATTGATACGACTATAATTTCAGTTACTGATTCGCTCACTGATTTTTCAGTTGATACATTGCTGATAAGCTGCAAATCCATGGAGGGATTTAGAGATAGTACTGATTCGTTTAAAGCTATTGATTCAGTAAAGATTTTTAGAAGCGAATTTGCGTCCAACAACGACTATACGCTCTTTTTAAGAGGTGAGGACAGAATTATTACACAAAAAACTAATGAGGATGCTCCACGACCTGTTTTGTGGTACGAAAATTCGCAGTTAACCGGTGATTCAATTAATATCTTTCTTGAAGAAAATGAAATAAAAATGTTGGAAGTATTTGATAATGCTTTTATGCTTTCGCAAAGTATAAGTTTCCCTGAGCGTTTTGACCAATCCTCGTCAAAAAATATTAAACTTCATTTTGAAAAAAGTAAATTACTTCGTGCAGAATTTGAAGAAAAAGTACAGAGCATTTATTATTTGTTTGAAGAAGAAGAACCGAACGGACTTTCAAAATCAACTGCTATGTCCGCAATAATTGTTTTTCAAGACAATGAAGTCTCGCAAGTAAAGTTGTATGGTTCGCCAACAAGCGAATTTTACCCTGAAGAAAAAGTGAAAGGTTTAGAAAGAACATTTACTTTGCCTAAATTCGTACTTCATAAAAACAGACCTTCGAAAGAAGATCTTCTTAAAGGTTTGAAATAAAGAAGAAAATTTAATTTATGGCAACTACTCTCAGAAGCGAATCATTAGTTAAAATATATAAAAAAAGAAAAGTTGTAAATAAAGCATCAGTTCAGGTAAGCAAAGGTGAAATAGTTGGACTGCTTGGACCGAACGGCGCAGGGAAAACTACAACATTTTACATGATTACCGGTATGATAAAGCCTGAATCCGGAAAAGTTTTTCTTGATGATGTGGAAATCACTACTATACCAATGTACAAAAGAGCCAAGATGGGAATTGGCTACCTTCCACAGGAGGCTTCAGTATTCAGAAGACTTTCGGTTGAAGATAATTTACTTGCGGTTTTGGAGACAACAAAACTTAATAAAGAAGAACGGATAAATAAATGTGAAAAACTTCTTGATGAGTTATCAATACAGCAAATAAGAAAGAGTAAAGGTTTTCAGCTTAGCGGGGGTGAGCGTAGAAGAACGGAAATTGCTCGTGCTCTTGCAACCGATCCGAGTTTTATTTTGCTTGATGAACCTTTTGCGGGTGTTGATCCAATTGCGGTTGAAGATATAATGAACATTGTTGCAAACCTCAAAAACAGGGGAATAGGGGTATTAATTACAGATCACAATGTTCACGAAACTTTAAGCATTGTTGATAAAGCTTATATTTTAATTGATGGTGTAATTTTCAAGCAGGGCAGTGCAGATGAATTAGCAAACGATGAAGAAGTGAAAAAACTTTATCTCGGTGAAAAGTTCAGACTTGATAGGTATTCCTAATTTTTTCGAATAGGTTTTCTGCCTCAACTAAGTTTTCGTTCTTACCTAAATCTAACCACATATCATCACTATGAATAAAAGCAGCAACTTTTTCTTCGCTGGCTGCTGCCAGATACAAATCAACTAAAGAAAAAACATCATTCTTGGGAAAATATTTGAATAGTTTTGGATTGATAACTTGAATTCCGCTGAATGCTAGTAATTTTATTTTTCCTATTGGTTTGCGAATAACTTTTGATTCTTCAGTTTTTTCATTCTTCCATCCCACCAAAAAATTTTCTTCATCAAATACAAAATAACGTGAAGAATTCCGTTCCATCAATGCTAAAGTTGCTAATGCATTTGATTTTTTATGATTCTCGAGAAGTCCATTCAAATTTAGAGTAGTAACTATATCTACATTTTGAACAAGAAATGGTAACGAGTCCTTAAAGAACCACGAAACTTTTTTTAATCCGCCGCCAGTATCTAATAAATTGTCAGATTCATCCGACAGTTCAATCTCACAATTAAAATTTGAATTTTGCTTTAAATAATCTTCAATCATCTTGGCATGATGATGGATGTTTATTATAATTTTTTTAAAACCTGCATCCTTTAATTTTCTGATCTGCAGTTCAAGTAAAGTGTGTTTTTTTATTTTTATCAGTGCCTTTGGAATAGAATTTGTGATTGGACGAAGTCGTGTGCCGAGCCCTGCGGCGAGAATCAGTGCACGCATTACTGATAATCCTTTTTATATAACTTCATGTGATTCAATTTAATCGTCAGGTCAGAATTAAGCTTAAGATGGGCGGCTAATTTTTCTGCGCAGAAAACGGAGCGATGCTGTCCGCCTGTGCATCCGAAATTAACCATTAAATTATTAAAATTTCTTTCTTTGTAATTTTTAACCGCATCATCAATTAAGTCATAAACAGAATTCAAAAAATCATTTACATTGCTTTTTGCTTCAAGAAATTGCGCTACTTCTATATCTTTCCCTGTTAATTTCGAATATTCGGAATATCTACCTGGATTATTCAACACCCTGCAATCAAAAACAAAACCACCACCATTTCCGGAATAATCAACTGGTATTCCTGATTTGTAAGAGAAACTGTTGATTGTAACCTTTAATTTTTTTGGTGTATCTATTCTAAATTTTTTCAATTCCGCATTTTGCGCAATTGCGAACAGAACTTTCTTTAATTCCTTTAGCTTAGCAGGAATAAGCTTCTTTTCTATTAGCCAGTTGAGATTGTTTAAGGCAAAGGGGATACTTTTTAAAAAGTAAGATTTGTTTTCAAAAAATCCTCTAAATCCATACGCACCAAAGGTTTGCAGCAATCTAATTAATACATAATTATAGTAATGTTTTAAAAAATTCTTTCTTTTTATTTTGATTTTTCTCTGTAGCTCTGTGAGATAGTGATTTAACAATTCTGCTCTGTCACCCGGTAAAAAATTAATTTGTGCCTGAAATAGCAGAGATGCAACATCATATTGGAGTGCACCTTTTTTTCCTCCCTGGTAATCAATAAAATAAAGTTCATTGTTGTGCAACAGAATGTTTCTTGCTTGAAAATCTCTGTAAAGAAAATATTTTGTATCGGCTTTAAGTAATAAACCAGCAAAGGTTTCAAAATCCCGTTCAAGTTTCTGTTCATCGAAAGGAATTTTAGCAAGTTTAAGAAAATAATATTTGAAATAGTTTAAATCCCAAAGAATTGATTGTTTATCAAATTTTTTTCTTGGATAACAAACCGAGTAATCTAAACCTTTAGAGCCATCAACCTGGAATTTAATTAATTGTTCAATCGCTTTTTTATATAGATTCTTTACATCAGAGCGCTTGTTTTTTAATGCAAAGGAAAATAAAGTCTCATCGCCCAAATCTTCAAGAAGATAAATATTTTCTTTCAGATTTTGAGAAAAAAGTTTTGGAACATTTAAACTTTTTTTAAGGAAATGTTTTGTGAATGAAATGAATGCTTTGTTTTCTATATTCTCTGCATTAAAAACCCCGATCGCAGTTTTTTCTTCCCCAATAATTCTAAAATATTTTCTGTAAGAACCGGATTCAGCAATACGATTTATTTCAATTGGATCCTCTTTTGCCCACTGTTTAAATAGTCTTTTTAACGAGTCTGTTGATTTTTTCATTTAATAATTAAGCATTCTTCGCGTAATATAGAGTAAATGTGCTGATCTAAAAATTTCTCTTTTTTATAAACTGATTTTCGTAGTGTAGCTTCTTTTTTATAACCGGCTTTTTGCAAAACTTTTTCAGAGGCTTTGTTTCCTTCAAACACAGATGCAACTATTCTGTTGTATTTAAATTTTTTAAATGTATATGTCGTCATCTCTTTAAGCGCAGCAGATATAATACCTTTGCCCCAAAACGGTTCGCCGATCCAATAACCAATTTCAACAGAATATCTGTTAATATCCTCTTGCGGTACAATTCCTATACCGCCGATTAATTCCTTATCATTAGCAATTGCGAAACTGAACTCTGGATTTTGATTACAGGCAAACATAAGCCATTCTTCGGCATCTGATACTTTATAAGGAGAAGGGAACCGATCTCTTAAGTTTTTAGACACTTCTTTGTTATTTGCGTACTTTACTAATGAATCTTTGTCTCGATGCTCAAAGCTGCGGATGCAATACTCACCAATTGGTATTTTCATATTGCAAAATTAAGGAATTTAAAGTGAAGCTGTTAATTACCAATCACCATTTGGACCGCCATAAGCACCCTGGTCATTTCGTGTGCCATCTGAGTTATTATACTCTGGTTCTGGATTACCTGCATTTTTGCATGGTGAGTTTTCAGTTAAATGAAAATTAGAGGTAGAAACGAATAAAGGATCCATCTCTCCAAAAGCAAGAAAATTATACTGCGCTATCACATTTGCGGAATCTCCAGAAACAATTTCAATTCTCGGATCACCTAAATAAGAGCGATTATCGTATAAAATGTTATTCTGTATTTCTTCACTTACAGGATCAATCAGTACAATTGCACCCCCATAATTCAAACAGTAGTTTTTGTAGAATGTATTATTAATAATTCTGTTTGATGATGCTTCGGAAAGAATCGCGCCACCGTAAACAACACTTTCGTTTTTATAAAAAATATTGTTTGTAATTACAACATTTGCAGATTCTATTGCAAGAGCTCCGCCGAATTGTGTATAGTTATTTTTGAATACACAATTTGAAATTTGAACACTTGCATTTTTTATTTTAACAGCTCCATCTTTTACTGGGTTGTCGTGATCCAGAAATACTTTTTCAACTATGCAAAATTTAAATTTTGATTCGCCGGATGGTGAATCAATTTGTATTCCTTCCCAATCGTTTAAAAATGCAGTAAATAATATTGGAAATTCTTTTGTGCCGATGGCTTCAATCTTTCCCGCTATACTAAATAAAACTCCATCTTTAAAGTACATTATTATTCCCTGCTCAATTTTAAGCATTTCATTTGCTTCGACAATTAAATTTTCGCTTATTAAAAAAGGAGAATCGCTTTTCCTTAAAATACCTGAAACCGAACCGGATATTTTTGTATATGATCCGCCTAAACCGGGATCAATATTAGGACCGGTGAATAAATCTCTATCTGCGCATCCATAAAAGAAGATGAGCGAAATAATAATTATTTTTAAAGTTAAATTGATCATCATTTAAAATTAAGTATCAATTTTATTACAATAAATGTATAATAATAAATAAAACAATTTCTCTATAAAAAAATATGAAAAAATATTTCTTATTTATTTCTATTCTTTCGATTTTCCAAGGCTTTTTGAATGCGCAGAAAAAAGTTTCTGTCGAAGTAATTGTACTGTGCGATAGTCTATCTGAAAATTCAATAATTTGTATAACCGGAAATGATGATCAATTAGGTAACTGGCAGCCAGATTTTGCGAAGCTTTCTGAAATTGAGAATGGGAAATGGCAAAAAAAATTCCTATTTAAAAAAGAGAAAAAGCTGGAATTCAAAATAACACGTGGCAGCTGGGAAAGTGAAGCTCTGAATGACGATGGTTCACTTCCGACAAATCATAAGTTAAATGTAATAAATGATACAACTTTAACGGTAAAAGTAAATCTGTGGGCAGATAATTTTGAAAGAAAGGTGGAAGGACAAATAACCGGTATTGTAAAATATCATTTAAATATTAATGCGGATAATATAAAACCGCGAAGTGTAATTGTCTGGCTACCACCATTTTATTTTATTGAAACAGAAAAGAGATATCCTGTTTTATATATGCACGACGGACAAAATATATTCGATCCCCATACTTCTGCATTTAAAATTGATTGGCAAATCGATGAAACTGCTGACAGTTTAATCCGTAAAAATTTAATTGAAGCTATAATTATAGTTGGTATTTATAACACTCCTGACAGGAGGAGCGAGTATTCTGAAAACGATACGGGTTATGCATATATGAAATTTATAGTTGATTCACTAAAACCGTTTATTGATAAAAATTACAGAACCATTCCCGATGGAGAGAATACGGCAAACGGAGGTTCTTCAATGGGCGGATTAATCTCATTTATGTTAACATGGGAATACCCAGAGGAATTTTCAAAGGCTATTTGTATGTCACCAGCCTTTAAATATAAAACATTTGATTTTGTTGAAAACGTAAGTTCATACACAGGCAATAAAAAACAAATCAAATTTTATATCGACAATGGAGAAAATGAAACTGACTCAATCTTACAACCAGGTGTAAATGAAATGCTGTTAACTTTAAAGGAAAAAGGATTCAATGAAGATGATGATGTATACTGGTTTAAAGATGAAAACGCACTACACAGTGAAACTGCCTGGGCAAAAAGAGTTTGGCGTGCATTAATTTTTATGTTTGGAACAGATGAAGGGAAAAAAATACTTTTTGATTAGTTATTTACTATTAATCTTTTTCTCAAAATGCTGGTAGTCTTTTAAGCTTTTCCAATCTCCACCCCATGACCAGCCACGCTTTTTAAATTCTTTTACTATTTGTGAATTTGCAGTTAAGGTGCCTTTTTTAGTTGTATCGTAGCTTGCACCCTCAGGTAAAATTATGTGATTTTTAATATATGGATTTTGAAAGGGATTGATGTCTATTGCAAGACCACTTGCATGCATCGAATGAACTCTTGTTCCGGAAATAAATCTATAGTTAAAGCTGGCGGTGTTATTATCCTTCATTGATTCTTCATCAGACCATTTGTATTCACAAATCGGAACGACTTTTTCAATTGGGAATCTTGTTTCAAGAACAAAATTAAATATTTCAATAATATCACTTACTACTTCCTTATGCACAAGTATTTTCCCCTTGTGAATCTTATCATCGAAACCATAATAAGAAACAGTAACCAATTCCAATTTATCTTTGATTATTCCTGGAATGTTTTGTCCACAGAGAGCCTCATCTAAATCACAATCAGAATCAATTACCAACTCCTGTATTGAATCGAAGGATGAATTTCCATTTGTTTCATCATATTGAATGAGTTGCTGGTTTTCCTGTGCTAGCAATTCGTTTGAAATAAAGAAAAGCAGTGCAATAAAAACAATATTATAAGTTAATGAAATCTTCATAAGTGAATAAAAACCTGATTATGAGTAATTATATCATCATTATTTCTAAGCGAGGTAAATGTAATAGGCTTTAGTATAAAATCATAGGTCAAAAAAACAACATAATTAATTATAACAAAGAATTTATGAATATATTTCACATTCAAAATCAAAAGGATTGAAATGAAAAAAATATTTGTAGTTCTTATAATATTTACAGCAATGATTATGAGCTGCGGCGATAAGTCAAAAGTTGTTAACCTGGAATCAGGTTTAATTTATTTAGATGATTCTCTTGGAACGGGAAAAGAAGTCAAGCCGAATGATCTAGTAACTATTCATTTTGAAGGATGGACGGTTATGGATACTTCAAATCTGTTTGGAAATTGGTCTGCAGATCAGCAAAGATCTGTGAATTCAATCGGAAATTCTAAAATGAGAAATCAGCCGGTAAAATTTGTTCTGGGAACCGGTTCGTTTATTAAGGGCAGTGATGAGGGAATAATTGGAATGAAAGTGGGCGGCAGAAGGACAGTTATAATTCCTTCTGAGCTTGCTTATGGAGAGCAGGGGATCGGTCCGATTCCACCAAATACTAACTTAAAACTTGTAGTCGAAGTTCTTGATACAAGAGAAAAAATTAATGTTGAAATGTGGGATGTTGAGCCGTCGTCGTTTAAAACTACATCAAGCGGACTTAAATATGCTGTTATAAACGATGGTGCGGGAAATTTTGCTGATTCGGGAAATGTTGTAACTGTTCACTACAGTGGATATCTGGAAGATGGAACTAAATTTGACAGCTCAGTTGAAAGAGATGAACCTTTTTCTTTTTTGCTTGGAATGGGGCAGGTAATTCCCGGTTGGGATGAGGGAATTAAGTTGATGAAAAAAGGAAGTAAAGTTAAATTATTAGTTCCCCCTCATTTGGCTTATGGTGCAATGGAGTTGGAAAAAATTCCTGCAAACTCAACCTTACTTTTTGATATTGAATTGCTAGATGTGCAATAAAAGAATCTAAGATTTATTCTTAATCTTAAGTTCCCACAGTTTTATGTAGTTCAGCATAGTACTGGTGGAGTGTAAAAGTGAAATAATTAATCCATGCACTCCATCTTTGAAACCACCTCTAACTATAAAGAACTGTAAAAAGGCAAAAATGGTGTGAGAAATTATTGTCCAACCGTTTACGTTGCTCTTTTGTTCAAATAATTCTTTTGACCGCAGACTTGTGTAATAATTTATTTTGGAAATATAGTTTGCGAATGATGAAAAAGTACAGTGAAGCATGGGTTGCTTAATTCTCT
>CBDUAV010000089.1:0-11776 GCA_965365225.1 uncultured Ignavibacteria bacterium
AAGAGAGATAAAAAGAACTTCCGCGGTTATCAATTTCACCAGCTTTTCTCGAAGGCATTCTTCCGTTTTCAAGATATTTTCCAATTGCAGCATCGAGAGTCTCTGCTAATATTTTTGCTTTGGTATTACCTGATTTATCAGCTATCATTTCTAATGAAGGAACAAGTGCACAATATTCACCAAGTGAATCCCATCTCAAATGATTTTCTTTCTGCAGCTGCTGAACGTGCTTTGGAGCAGAACCCCCGGCACCCGTTTCAAATAATCCACCGCCTTTTAATAAAGGGACTATTGAAAGCATTCTTGCACTTGTGCCTAACTCAAGAATAGGGAATAGATCGGTAAGATAATCACGAAGCACATTTCCTGTAACCGATATTGTATTTAATCCTTTTCTTGTTCTTTCAAGAGTATATTTCATCGCTTCGACTGGTTTGAGAATTTTTATTTCTAAGCCTTTGGTATCGTGCTCAGGCAAATACTTTTTAACTTTGGCGATTATTTCTCTGTCGTGAGCCCTGTTTTCATCAAGCCAGAAAATTGCAGGAGTGTTGGAAATTCTTGCTCTGTTTACAGCTAGTTTTACCCAGTCTTTAATTGCTTCATCTTTAGCCTGGCACATTCTGAAAATATCACCTGTCTCAACCTGCTGCTCCATTAAAGTTTTACCTTGGGAATTTACCACACGAACTGTTCCATTTCCTTTTGCTTCGAAAGTTTTATCGTGTGAGCCGTACTCTTCAGCTTTCTTTGCCATAAGTCCGACGTTTGAAACAGCACCCATTGTTGAAGGATCAAACTGACCATTCTTTTTAGCGTCTTCAATTATTTCACCATACATTGTCGAGTAGCATCGATCTGGAATCATCGCAATGCAGTCCTGCAGTTCATCTTTTTCATTCCACATCTTTCCACCGTCACGAACAACATTAGGCATTGATGCATCAACAATTATATCATTTGGAACATGAAGATTTGTTTTTCCGATTCTTGAATCAACCATTGCAAGCTGAGGTCTGCTTTCATAAACCTTGTTGATGTCCGATTCAATTTCTTTTCTTTTTTCATCAGGAAGCTTCTTTAACTTTTCCAAAACATCCATCAAACCATAATTAACATTTGCACCGATTTCTTTCAATGTATCAGCGTATTTATCAAGAGCATCCTTATAATAGACCGAAACAGCATGACCAAACATCATAGGGTCGGAAATTTTCATCATAGTAGCTTTAAGATGAAGTGAAAGAAGCACTTCATCTTTTTTTGCTGCTTCAATTTGTTCAGCATAAAATTTTCTTAGCTCTTTTACATTCATCACAGCTGTGTCAATCACTTCATCTTTCAGCAGCTTTAAATTCTCTTTAAGAGCTTCTGTCTTCCCGTTTTTATCAACATATTCAATTTTAACAACATCATCTTTATCAAGATTGAGTGATTTTTCAGATCCATAAAAATCTTTTTGATTCATATGAGCCACACGGCATTTCGAGCCTGATTCAGGCCATTGTTTCATCATTTTATGCGGATGTTTTTGTGCAAACTTTTTAACTGAAGCTGCAGCACGTCTGTCTGAATTTCCTTCTCTCAACACAGGATTTACAGCAGAGCCGAGAACTTTTGAGAATCTTTCTTTTAGTTTTTTGTCTTCTTCATTTTTTGGTTCATCAGGATAATCAGGAATATCATATCCCTTATCCTGCAATTCTTTTATTGCTGCGTGAAGCTGTGGAATGGAAGCACTAATATTCGGAAGCTTTATAATTATAGTATCAGGATTTTGAGTAAGATTACCAAGTTCAGTTAAATAGTCAGTAATTTTTTGTTCTTCAGTTAAATTTTCTGGAAAGTTTGCAATTATTCTTCCTGCTAGCGAAATATCCTTTAACGCAATTTCAATTCCAGATCCTTTTGTGAAAGATTTTAATATTGGCAGAAAGCTGTAAGAGGCTAAAGCCGGAGCCTCATCAATTTTTGTCCAATTAATTATGCTTTTCATTTGTTTTCCTGCTTAAATAATCAGTGAGTGTTAGTAAGTTTTTAAAGTAATCTCAAAAATACCGAATCTTTGATAATTATTGAAAAGTTTCTCTTTTATAAGTGTAGCTGAAACTAATCTTTTCATAAGTCTCTTTTAAGATGAATAGTCTAATTAAAGTTATAAATGTATTGGCATCAATAAAATTATCCACCTCCAAACTTAAATGAAAATCCTATTCTCGAAAATGTATCAAAGTTTTTTACAGTATCAGGCGGTCGGGAATCGTATCGCAAATTAAACTTAATAAATAAATCAAACATTTCTCCCGTATCAATTAAAAATGCATTTTCCGAGAAAATTTTGTAATCGTTAAAATCTGTTATGCGAGGTTGATAATAAGTTGTTGAAATGAATGATAAAAGTTTATTTAGTTGATACTTAAATGTCGCATAGCTTGTAAACCTGTGCAGAGATGTTGTTTGCGGATGTACAGAATTTACAGGCAGGTCGTATCTCTCAGTTTCAAACATATATGCTGTCCCTAATCTGAATTTAAAGTGTTCGGTTTTTAAGATTCTAAATCTTAGACCTCCGCCTAAAAGTTCACGCCCAAGCAGAAGCCGCTTTTTGTTATTATCGAACTGTGTAAAGAATTCAATCTGCAGCAAATCACCGGTGGTTACCACATGCCGTAAGTGTGCAAATATTTGATCTACAAATGCATTTCCGTTTTCCCAACCGTAACCTCCATCAGCAATGATAAAAGTATAATCATTGCCCCAATTATAATTCAGCCTGCTGCCTAGACTTATAAGCTGAAAATCAGTATTACCTGTTGCCAAAATTCCTTCAAGATCAATATAACCAGAAAATCCAACTGAGTCTTCGTCCTCTCTGAATCGTTCAGTGTTTACCTGTGAAAAAATGAAGCTGCAATAACTTAGAATGCCAATAATTATGAGCAATATAAATTTCTTCATACTATTTCTTTTGATAGTTTATGAAAATTGAAAGGTTAAAATAAAAGTTCAGTTATTATCTAACTGAACTTTTATTGATGTGATTAATTTTTAAAAAATAACTTAATTTGTTTTGTAATACCCCATTGCTTCAGGCATCCATTGCTTTAAGTTATTAATTCTAGTTTCACTCGAAGGATGCGTACTGAGAAATTCCGGCGGCTCGCCTTCTTTGCCTGCTGCCATTCGTTTCCAGAATTCAGGTGCCTCATTTGGATCATAACCCGCCATTGCCATAAAAATTAAACCTAAACGATCTGCTTCACTTTCGTGTGTTCTGCTGTATGGAAGCATTATTCCAACCGTTGTTCCCACACCATAAACGCCAAGCCAGAGTGCTTGTGTTTGAACAGGCTCATCTTTCATCGCAACCATCAATCCTACAGCTCCTGCCTGCTGAAGTAATTGCTGACTCATTCTTTCGTTGCCGTGCTCAGCAAGAGCGTGAGCAATTTCGTGACCCATTACTACGGCAAGTCCGGCATCATCTTTAGTGACAGGAAGTATGCCGGTGTAAATAACAACTTTACCGCCCGGCATGCACCATGCATTTACCTGATCACTTTCAACAAGATTGAATTCCCAATCGTATCCTTCCAACCTATCGGACATATTATTATCAGCCATATACTTTTCAACTGCTAGTTGAATTCTTGCTCCTACTTCTTGAACCATTTTAACCTGAGTTTGGTTATTGCTGGGCGGATTTTCCTGCAAGAACTGATCATACTGCTGAAAACTCATTGCAAGCATTTCACTATCAGGAATCATATTTAACTGGGATCTTCCAGTTAGCGGAACAGTACTGCAGGCGATAAAAATTGTAGAAGATGTAACAACAACCGCCACAAAATATTTAAGTAATTTCATTTTAATATTTCCCTTTTTTGGTAAGAATTTCATTTAAATATAGTAAAAAACTTACAATCATAAACTTTGTTATATTTGATCAAAAAACTAAAAAATAGATGCAAATAGGAATAGTAGGACTGCCACAATCGGGCAAATCAACCCTTTTTCAAACCATTACAAAGACACATTTAGATGCCGCTTCCATGGGAAGGGTTGAGACTCATCAATCGGTAATAAAAGTGCCAGATAAAAGACTTGATAAGTTAACAGAAATTTTTCAACCAAAGAAAAAAGTTAACGCAACCATTGAAGTGCTGGATGTGATTGGATTGCACAAAGGTGATTCACACTCGACTCAGTTTACAGGAAATTTTCTAGCAAAAGTAAAAAACAACGATGCATTGATTCAGGTTGTCAGGTTATTTGAAAACGAATTAGTACCCCATCCTGATGGCTCGATAAATATGATGCGAGACGTGAATGCTTTTGAAACTGAGTTTATGCTTTCGGATATGGCTATAATTGAAAAAAGAATTGATAACGTAAAAAAGCAAGTTCAAAAAACGCAAGATGAAAAATTAAAGCGCGAGTTACCTTTGCTAGAAAAATGTATTGAAATTCTTCACGAAGAAAAACCCTTGCGAGAAGCTCATCTTAATGATGATGAGTTAAAAATATTAAGCTCGTTTCAGCTACTTTCAATTAAACCCATGCTCATCGCACTAAACCTGGATGAATCGCAGGTAAATGAAACAGAAAAATATCTCGATGAGCTTACAAAGAAGAAACTAAGTAAGCATACAAAAGCTCTTTTCTTCTTTGGCAAAATTGAGCAGGAAATGTCTGAACTTCCGGACAAAGAAGCAGAGGTTTTTATGAAAGAATATGGAATAACCGAATCTGCACTTAGCAGCATAATTAGGGAGTCGTACGATTTGTTGGGGCTTCAATCATTTTTTACAGTTGGTGAACCGGAATGCCACGCATGGACTATATATAAAGGTGCTAGCGCACAAGAAGCTGCAGGTGAGGTTCATACAGATTTTTATAACAAGTTCATCCGCGCAGAAGTTGTTAATTATGATGATTTTATTTCTGCAGGTTCATTTGCAAAAGCAAAAGAACTGGGAACGTGGCGCTTGGAAGGCAAAGACTACATCGTAAAAGATGGTGATCTAATAATTATTCGCCATAGTTAAGGAAAGCCAGATGATTAAGTATACAGCATATTTAAGTTTGATTTTATTCGCAGTTTTCATTTTTAGTTGTTGTTCTTCGGAAAAAACAATTACATCACTTCCGTATGATCCACCGGGTGCAACTATAACAACCGACAAAGAAATTGCCCTACAACATTACAGAACTATTTCATTCAGTAATACCGGTGTTTTTGTTAGCAACGAATTTGAAGGTGCACGTTTAAATGATTTTTATCAGGTTAATGAATCAACTTATACTGCCATAATTTTACCCGAGAATGCACCTATAAATGATTCGCCGTGGTATTCATTTAAAATTTGGACTGCTAATAGACAACTAATCAATTTGAATCTTACTTACAAAGATGGAACGCATCGCTACAGGCCAAAAATTAGTTATGATGGAAAACACTGGCTGCTCTATGATTCAACAAAAGTTTTTGTTGATACAACTAATAACTTCGCAAGGTTAAAACTAAACCTAACCGAAGATACATTGTGGATCTCGGCGCAGGAAGTTGTCACATCAAATGTTTATAATGATTGGTTAGAAAAACTTTCGCAAAATGATTTTGTAAGTCACACGGTTGCAGGCAAATCATCACTTGGTAAACCGATTTATAAAATGACAATTAGAGAAAATGAAAACTCTGACTATTTATTTATTATTGGACGGAATCACCCTCCGGAAGTAACAGGATTCTTTGGTTTGAAGAGCTTTGTTGAAACGATAGCAGGGAAAAATAAAACAGCAATTGAATTCAGAAAAAAATATACTACTGTTGTTATTCCATTGGTAAATCCTGATGGTGTTGATAATGGGCACTGGAGACACAACAGCAAAGGTGTAGATTTAAATAGAGATTGGATTCAATTCAATCAGCCGGAACCAAGAGTTGTTAAAAATGAAGTTGAAAAAATTTTAAGCAATCCTGAAAACAAAGTCATTTTCTTTATTGATTTTCATTCTACTACAGAAGATATTTTTTATACGTTTTCGCTGGAAAGTTTGATGATTGATGATCTTTCAGAAAAAAGAATTAGTAAGAGAAAGATTGGATATAATTTTATTAATCATTGGCTGCAAAATCTTCAAAAAAAATTACCTGATTATCAGGTAAACATTATTGATTCGCTTTCAAAATCAACTTCGCCGACTTCAGATAGGTGGATAATGCGTGAGTATGATGTTCCGGGTTTTACCTACGAAGTGGGAGATGAAACGGACCGAAAATTAATTAAAAGGGTTGCTCAAACTGCTGCTGAAGAATTTATGATAATTGCCCCGACTTTATCTTCTGCCGAAAGGGAGAAAAAATAGAAGGGGCAAAACTAAGTACATTAATTACTTTGATACATATGCACATCTCTTTGTGGAAACGGAATTGAAATTTTTTGCTCGTCGAATTTTTTCTTTATCTTTTCTGTAACATTAAAGTATACATCCCAATAATCCGTTGTGTTAACCCAGGGGCGCACATTGAAGTTTACACTACTGTCTCCAAGTTCCGACACTAAAATATCAGGCTTAGGTTCTTTTAAAATTTTTGAATTAGCGTTTACAACTTCATTAATTGCAGATCGAGCCTTATCAATATCATCGCCGTAGCTTATTCCAAAAACCATATCAACTCTACGAGTGTCTTTAGCTGTTACATTGACAATATTTCCGCTGGTTAAAGTTGCATTAGGAATGTAAATCACTTTATTATCTAATGTCACTAACGTAGTTACAAAAATCCCTACTAATTCAACAACACCTTCAGCACCACCACCATTAATGTAATCACCAACTTTTATGGGTTTAAAAATTATCAGCATAACACCTGCTGCCAGGTTAGATAATGAACCCTGCAATGCAAAGCCAATAGCTAAACCTGCAGCACCAATAACTGCTACAAAAGATGCGGTCTGTATACCAATTTGTGCTGCTGCTGAGATGACTACAAATGCTATCAGACCAATCTTAACCAAACTTACAAGAAATTTAGAAAGTGTTTCATCAACTTCTTTTTTCTTTAAAGTATTACCAACAAATTTTGAAATTATTTTTGCGAGCCAGATACCGATTATAAGGGTTGCTATTGCACCAACTACCTGCAATCCGTATTCGGCCACGACAGATTGAAGTTGTTTAATTATTTCTTCCATTTTCCCTCCTGATTATAATTAATGATTAAAATATCTAATAAAACTCTCTGTTAATTTTTTAAATGGATAACGTGGGTAAAAAAAGAGGGCTTTCCAGCCCTCAAAAGGATTTCAAAATAAATTGTTACATCAAATGTCAGGAGTAAGAATTCAATTCTCCAAACATACTGCCAATAATAGAAATAAATACTCCAAAGAAGATAATTGCCAGCACAATCATAATTGCATACCAGATAAGTGTAGCAATAGCCCAATTCTTTTTACTTGGAGGAGCACCATCTCCAAATGCCCATACAAATAACATAATTAGTCCAACTAACGGAATAGCGGTAATTAGAATTGTAATAATCCATTCACCAACTGAAACTTCCTGTGTTACTGTTCCCGGAAGGTTTTGCTGATCCATGTAGCCTCCATTTATGTGGATGAATATTTGTGCAAAAAGATAGACAGCAGATAAACTTATTTGCTTTAGAAATATAGTAATTATTTTATAATCATCCATTATTGTGCTGGTAGAAATTTTATGCATTAAGAATTTATTTGAATTGTTTTTTTTAAAAGAGTAGCTGAATTATTAATCATTCTTAAAAGTGGGAAATCAATTTTACTTATAAGCTTACATTTCCAAATTTGAAAATATTTATGATCATTTAGCTCCTAAATCAACAATTTTGGTGGTATAATAGTTGGATTTTAGGATAGTCAAAATTTCCACGGCTTTATTAAACATAATGGAAGAAAAATGAATCGAAACAAAGTAACAATTGATGGAAACGAAGCAGCAGCCTACACTGCATTTCATACTAATGAAGTAATAGCAATTTATCCTATCACACCTTCATCTAATATGGGCGAGCATTGCGATGCCTGGTCTGCTGTTGGTAAGAAAAATATTTGGGGTTTAATCCCCACTGTAAGTGAACTGCAAAGCGAAGGCGGTGCTTCCGGAAGCGTTCATGGTGCATTGCAGAGCGGTGCTTTAACAACAACTTTTACTGCTTCGCAGGGATTGCTGTTAATGATACCGAATATGTTCAAGATCGCAGGCGAATTAACATCCACAGTATTTCATGTTTCTGCACGCTCAGTTGCAGCACACGCACTTTCTATTTTTGGCGACCATAGCGATGTAATGGCTACAAGGCAAACCGGTTTTGCGTTAATTGCTTCAAACAATCCTCAGGAAGTAATGGATTTTGCACTCATTGCACAAGCCGCAACACTTAATTCAAGAATTCCGTTCCTGCATTTCTTCGATGGATTCCGAACTTCGCACGAAGTAATGAAAATCGAAGAACTAACTGCCGATGATATGCATGCAATGATTGACGATGAACTTGTTATTGCTCACAGGAATCGTGCGCTTACTCCTGACAAACCAGTTCTTAGAGGAACTGCGCAAAATCCTGATGTTTTTTTCCAGGGAAGAGAAACAGTTAATCCTTACTATATTGCTTGTCCTGAAATTGTGCAGCAGCAGATGGATAAGTTTGCCAAGCTTGTTGGAAGGCAATATAAACTTTTCGATTACGTTGGAGCCAAAGATGCAGAAAAAGTTATAATAATGATGGGTTCCGGTGCATCCGCTGCAGAAGAAACAGTTGAGTATCTTGCCGCAAAAGGTGAAAAAGTTGGATTAGTTAAAGTAAGATTGTACAGACCATTTTCGATTGATCACTTTATAAATGCACTTCCACAGTCTGTAAAATCAATATCAGTATTGGATAGAACAAAAGAACCTGGTGCACCCGGTGAACCTCTTTACATGGATGTTGTTAATTCGATTTCAGAAAAACTTGTCACGGGCGAACTCAAGTTCAATTACCCAAAAATTATCGGCGGCAGATATGGACTATCTTCAAAAGAATTTACACCTGCAATGCTTAAAGCTGTTTTGGATAATCTGGATAACGAAAAACCAAAAAACCACTTTACTGTCGGAATAAAAGAAGATGTAACTAACACTAGTTTAGATTTTGATCCTACTTTTTCGGTTGAAGCTGATGAAACTTTTAGAGGGAAATTTTATGGCTTGGGTGCAGATGGAACAGTTGGTGCAAATAAAAACTCGATTAAAATTATTGGTGAAGGAACAGATTACAATGCGCAGGGCTATTTTGTTTATGATTCGAAAAAATCAGGCTCGATGACAATATCTCATTTACGTTTCGGACCAAAGACAATTAAGTCAACTTATCTAATAAATACTGCAAATTTCATAGCATGCCATCAGCAAGTATTTTTAGAAAAGCTTGATATGCTTAAAGAAGCAATTGAAGGGGCCACTTTTCTTTTAAACACAAAAATTTCAAAAGATAAAGTTTGGGATTCACTACCTGAAAAAGTTCAAAAGGATTTGATAGAAAGAAAAATGAAGTTTTACATTATTGATGCTTACAAAGTTGCCAACGAAACTGGCATGGGCGCACGCATAAATACAATAATGCAAACATGCTTTTTTGCAATATCAAATATATTTCCTAAAGAAGAGGCAATTGAGTTAATTAAAGACTCAATAAAGAAAACTTACGGTGCAAAAGGCGATAAAATTGTTCAAATGAATTTTGATGCAGTTGATCAAACATTAGCAAATCTGTTTGAAGTCGAAATGCCAAATCAAGTTACCAGTAAAATTCAATTGCAGCCACCAGTTAGCGGAAATGCACCTGATTTTGTTAAAGAAGTTACGGCAAAAATTATTGCGGGTGAAGGCGATGATATTCCTGTTAGTAAATTTCCTGTAGATGGAACCTTTCCACTTTCAACTACAAAATGGGAAAAGAGAAATATTGCCTTAGAAGTTCCTGTTTGGGATCCAGAAGTGTGTATACAGTGTAATAAGTGTGTAATGGTTTGTCCGCATGCAACTATACGTGCAAAAGTATACGATGAAAAACTCTTAAAGGATGTACCTGAAACATTTAAGCACACAAAATTTAAAGCTAAAGATTATGGCGACGGCATGGTTTACTCGCTGCAGGTTGCTGTTGAAGATTGTACAGGCTGCGAGCTTTGTGTTGATGTATGCCCCGCAAAGAATAAAAAAGAAACGCGACTAAAAGCAATAAATATGTCAGAACAAGTTCCGCTGCGCGATAAAGAAAGAGAAAATTGGGAATTCTTCCTTTCAATTCCAGAAATTGATAGAAGAGAGATAAATGTAACAAAGGTAAAAGACTCTCAATTTCTTGAACCGCTGTTTGAATTTTCCGGTGCTTGCTCGGGCTGTGGAGAAACGCCCTACGTAAAACTTGTAAGCCAGTTATTTGGTGATAGAACAATAATCGCAAATGCGACAGGATGCTCTTCTATTTACGGTGGAAATTTGCCTACAACTCCATGGGCTACTGATAAAAACGGAAGAGGACCGACATGGTCAAATTCACTTTTTGAAGATAACGCAGAATTTGGTTTTGGATTCAGACTTGCCATAGACAAACACAATTCGCAAGCAAAAGATCTTCTACAAAAATATTCGAATGAAATTGGTGGAGATTTAGTAAACGCATTGTTGAGCTCAGCTCAAAAAGATGAAGCAGAAATTTACGAGCAGAGAGAAAAAGTTGAAGCATTAAAAAAGAAATTAAATGATTTGCTTAAATCTGCAAGTAATGGAAATGCGAGCGAATTAAATCATTTACTAAGCATGGCCGATTATCTTGTTAAAAAATCTGTTTGGATAATGGGCGGTGATGGCTGGGCTTACGATATTGGCTACGGTGGGTTGGATCATGTTCTTGCTTCCGGAAGCAATGTAAACGTTTTAGTGCTCGATACTGAAGTCTATTCCAACACAGGCGGTCAGTGTTCAAAAGCAACACCACGCGGCGCTGTAGCTAAGTTTGCTGCGGCAGGTAAACCTTCTGCTAAAAAAGATCTTGGTCTAATGGCAATGAGCTACGGTAATGTTTACGTCGCTAAAATTGCAATGGGTGCAAACGATCAGCATACCTTAAGAGCATTTTTAGAAGCTGAAGCTTATGATGGTCCTTCTTTAATTATTGCCTACAGCCATTGTATTGCTCATGGAATAAATATGGCAAAGGGAATGAAAAACCAGAAAGCTGCTGTTGATTCAGGTTACTGGCAGCTTTACAGATTCAATCCCGATCTGGCAGAAGAAGGAAAAAATCCATTTAAGCTTGATTCAAAAGGATTGAAAATGCCTTTGAAAGATTACGCTTATATGGAAACAAGATATAAGATGTTAACCAAATCGCACCCAAAAATTGCAGATAAATTAATTATAGAAGCACAGGAAGATGTAACAAATAAATGGAAAGAATATGAAAGACTTGCTTCCTGGGAACCTGAAAAAAGTGAAGAATAATTTATAGTTAGATTTATTTTACGGACATATTTTTTCCAAACGGAAAAAGCCGGAATCTGAAATTGTAAGTGGAATTAAATAAATAGAAAAGGTTTAAAAATGGATTTATCAACAGATTATTTAGGCTTAAAGCTGAAATCACCGATTGTTCCTTCTGCCGGTCCCATCTCGCAGGAAATATCAAATATCAAACAAATGGAAGATGCCGGAGCAGGCGCTGTTGTTCTTTATTCTTTATTTGAAG
>CBDUAV010000090.1:0-11663 GCA_965365225.1 uncultured Ignavibacteria bacterium
CCATTATTCTCCGTTAATAAAACCACACCAGAAGTTCCGCAAATCCAGCCAGTGTTTTCGTCGAAGAAATATATATATAAAAACTCATAACTATAACCGGTATGATCGTGAATCCAAGTATTACCCCCATTTGTTGTTCTCAAACGTTTTTCATCTTTACCAATTGCCCAACCATTATCAGGTGTATGAAAATAAACCGATCTCATATTAACACCGGTTCCTGAATATTGTAGGCTCCAGCTCTCACCGGAATTAGTTGTATGTGCAATTGTCCCATATTCTCCAACAACCCAACCATTATTCACATCAACAAAATGAACCTGCCAAAGACTATAATTCCCAATTATCTGTTTTAGTGTCCAATTGCTTCCTGCATCAGTGGTTTTCCATATTTGTCCAGTCCATTCAGTAGTAGCGAATCCTATATTCTCATTTACAAAATAAATGAAAGAGAAATTTTCAGGAGCAATTACAGAATTGGTCCAGCTGTTTCCCCTGTTAATAGTTTTCAATAAAATACCTGCATCCCCTACTACATAGCCAACAGAATCATTAACAAAGCATCCTTCCTGTAATCTGTTATATGTACCAGATGAAATTGACTCCCAGGTTTCTCCGCCATCGTAAGATTTTTTTATGGTCCCACCAGAGCCCGCAATAATACCTTCGTTTTGATTAAAGAAATGAACAAAACTTATAGAATAAGAAACACCGCTGGGTTTCTGAATCCAGCTGGCTCCCTGATTAGTAGTTTTTAGTATTACTCCATTTGCACCAGTCATCCATGCTGTTGTTCCATCAATAGAATAAATTGAGTACAAATTTGTACCAATCCCGCTATTTTGTGGATACCATTGCGAGTAGCAAACCGTGGTGAGTAATAAAATAATGAGCGAGCTATAAAAAGTCTTCATTTCGAACCCCTTTCAGACTTGTCTTTAAACTCTAATTGCTGGAAACTTATAGAATTGTTAACTCAAAGTAAATAGATGATTTTCGAAAATGTTTTGGGTCTTAACTTGCTTTCTTTTTTAACAAATATGATATGAATGAAAAACCAAATAACGAGCGAATCATCATCTTAAACTGGGAATAGTACTTTTTGTGAAATGAAAGTGCAAAGGTTACTGCAGTGTATGAAACTAAAGTTGCAATTGCCGAACCAACAATGCCATAGATGGGAATAAGTATAAAGTTTAAGATAACATTTAGTAGCATCCCAATAAAAGTTCTTAATAATAACAGCTTAGTTAAATTTTCGTTTACTAAATACTGGCCGCTTGCAACTGCTAAGAAGATTGCTACTCCTGCCCAAATATAAATTGTTAGTACTGGTGCAGCAGGTGAAAAGGCCGGTCCAAAAATTATAAAAATAATTTCACTTGAAAAGATTGTTACTGGAACTGCTATTCCAATTGCCAGCCAAGCTAAAAGATCATACAGTTTTTGCATACGGTTATTATAAAAATCCTCATTTACATTTTTAGCATTTACAATTGCAGGGAAAATAGAATTGCAGATTGTGACTGGAACAAAATACCATGCTTCGCATAATCGTGCTGAGGCGGCATAAAATCCAACAGCTTCTTCACCTAACATATTTTTAATCATTATCTGACCGATTTTCATATATATCATTACAAAAATTCCTGATAGTGCCAGAGGCCAGGAATCTTTCAATAAAGATATTGAAAAGAATTTTGAGTACTTCCAGTTTAATATTTTATGTTTATTAATTTTATAAACTGTTACCAATCCAATTGCTAATACAAAATATTCAAAAGTGAAAGCAACTATAAAATAAATGAGAGGTGCTTCAAGCAGTATTAAAATAATTTTTAAAGCAGATGAAAAAATTACCGAGGCTGAAAGAGCATAAGCATTATATTTGGCTTTAACTATTGCTCTAAAGTAATATTCAATTGCAGAAAATGATTGAAAAATAAACGCTGCAGAGGCAATTAAAATTAAAATGGAAATGTATAACTCTTCGCGGCTGAAAAGCAGAACTAAAGCAATTAAAGAAACCGCTGCAATTCCACCTATAAATCTTAAAGTAAAAACCGTTCCAATTATTTCATTTTTTTTCTCGGGCTGTTTTACAATTTCACGTACTGAAATGGTTTCCAAACCCAACGTGCTGATTGCTACGAATAACCACGTAAAGCTTAACACATAGCTGTACAATCCAAAATCTTTGGGTCCGAGATACCTTACAACATAAATAACAACAACAAAAGAAATGACAATACGTAGGATTCGTTCGAAGAAGAGCCAAGATGTGTTGGCAAAATATTTTTTAAACGAGCTTGATGAGAAATTGATTTTTGTTTCTATTTTATCGGGATTGTCAATCAAGCTTTTATCTGCTCTTCTATTGTAGCTTTCTTTTTATTAAGCGTTAAAATTGTACCAATGACAAGTCCTAAAATTACAAGCGCACTTAAAATGAGTGATAGATATTTAGAAATAACAAAAGACTGCGGCAGATATGTAAACACAACTTTATGTTTGCCTTGGGGAACAACAATTCCTCTAAAGCCATGGTTGGCTTTGTAAATTTTTGTCTCAGCACCATCTATTGATGAAGACCATCCTTTTGGGAAATAAGTGTCGCCTAAAAATAAAAAGTTGTTTCCACTTGCGTTTACATCCAGTTCGATGTACTCATCTTTAAACTCTACTATATTTACAAAAGCAGTGCTGTCAGGAACTTCAATGTTTTCAATTTCTACATCAACAAAAGCAATGAATTTAGGATCGAAACGTTTTTCTTTTACCATATTCAATATTTCAATTGAAGGTCTTTTTGCAACAGTGCTTACAAAATAAGCTCTCGGCAGTGCGTCGTTGTTTTTGTATACGAAAGTTTTTTCTCCCGAATAAATTAATTCAAGTGAAGGTATACTCACCTGCTGATCAAATACTAAATATTTTATGTTAAGCATCCGCCAGAAAGTAGGATTTGCAGGCGAACCAAGTACGTCATAATAATCTTGAATAGTTCGAGGTTTTATTCCAGAGTAGCCGTAAATATCATACATCAAAAAGTATGGAAGAAAGTTTGAGTTTTGGTTAAGCGAACCTATCGAACCATCCTGCTTTAAATTTAAAACTCTGTAAATTGATTTATCACTTGTATTTTCTATTGCCTGAACATAATCCGGTTTCTCAAACATTTGTTCAATTTGAGAATTATCAACAAAAGTTTCACCGCGGTAATTAATTCTGAAAAGATCAATCACAACCATTAAGCAGATTACGACAATTAATAAATCGGCACTAAGTTTTGATTTTATGTATGCATAAGCCATTGCAAAAGTTACACAGGTAAAAAGCATTGCAAGCCTGAAATCATTTAAAAACATATCAGCCATGTAATCGTGTAACGGTTGCAAACGTGAATACTGCTGTCCGGCATAAACAACTCTCCCGATAAACCATTCTTTAATTGGAGAAGAAAGCAGTATAGTTAGGATAAATAAACCTCCAAATACAAACATTGTATTTCGGATAAGTGATTCTAACTTTTTATTTTTTTCATTTCGGATGGATATAATTTTTACAATTCCCAGTCCGGCTAAAATTGGAAAGCTTAATTGAACCAGAACTAAAATCATTGAAGGAACTCTGAACTTATCGAAAAATGGAAAGTAGTAGAACATTAAATCATAAAGTACCGGCAGTGTTCTTCCGAAGGAAATAATTAATGCAATTAACGATAGAATTGTTAAAAACCTTACAAGTGGATTTTTCCAATCAGTTACAATGGCAAAAAGTGCAAGAAAGAAAATTATAACACCCATATACATTGCTACATCCACAAAAGGCATCTGCCCAAAATAGGTATTTACTTCGACTGGCTGATTCTGTGAGAGCGGACCCTGGTAAGTGGATTTTCCGAAACCGTAATAAGAAGGAATAATAAACGTAAGCACTTCGCCGGGAGAGAACGACCAGTTTGTGGCATACTGGTAAAAATCAGATTCTGATTTTTTGGTGGGACCAGTTTCTTTTTCAATTATGCTTTCGGTTCCTCTAGTTGAGTACGGTGTATATTCGTAAATCTGTGTTAAGTTATCGGATTGAATTAAAAGTCCCGCAACAACTGCAAATACAAATACTGCAAGTGATTTTAGTATTTGTTTTTTTAAGTGATTATCTTTTTGCCTGAGTGATCTTAAAAAGAAATAGATGAAATAAATCATGACAGCAAAAAAGATGTAGAAGATAATCTGCACATGCCATCCAAGGAATAAAGCATCCATAAAGAAAATAAGTATCAATACTTCCAAAAACTTTATCCGCTTTTGAAAATTAAAAAGCAGCAAAAATAGTATCGGGAACACCCAGATTGCAGCAAGCTTTGTTACGTGCCCGATAAATAAAAATACAATCAATCCTGTACTAAAAGCAGTTGCAACTGCAACTAAAAACGAAACCAGTTTATTTTTTGTTTGCAGATAGAAAAATGCAAACATTGTGTACGCAAGTGCAAGCAGGTAAAAAGTCCATTTGGCATAATCAACAGCAAATGGACTGCTAAAAATTTTACGGGCACCATCAATTGCAACGTATATAAAGTTAAACCACTTGTAGCCAACCGCAATCGCATATGCAGGCATTCCGCCAAAAATATACGGATTCCACAAAGTAAATTCACCTGTGTGATTTTCAATGTAAGTTGTGACACTTTTACTTGTTACAATATCGCCTGATTGAAAAGTTTTCCCCTCAAAATAAAGAGGAGAAAAAAAGTAAAGAAAGAGCAGCAAAATTATCGCTGCTAATACCATAATTTGAAATTTAGAGGGAATAAATTTGTCTAGACTAAAGCCTGTAAAAAAAGTTTGCTTTTCTTTTTCCAAAGGTTTTTGCTTCTGTTTAGATTTTTTTGATGCCATAAGTTTTAAGTATTGTTATTCTTTTTTTGCTAAAAAATTAATTCCCGAACCAACTTTGTTTTCACTTGAAAAATCATGCAACATCATTATTAAAGTAAACGGTAATGTCAATAGGTAATATACGGGTAGAACTATTAAAAATATTTTAGAAACATTCAGAAGAATCATTGGGTATTTTATTCCAAGCCTCCAAGCTTTATCACCCCAAAAACCGTAAGTGTATTTTGATGAATAAGTTTTAAAACCAATCGGAATTAACTTTGCTTCCAAATCTTCTTTTGAATATCCATCGCGTGCATGCTCTCCGATGAAGCTTTCATCCTCATCATGATGCACATCGCTTCCACCATAAATTGATGGAGAATTGATTAATAAATATCCCCCATCCTTTAACCCAGCAAAGAAGTTATTAAAAACTTTCACATCATCCTTAATGTGTTCCATTACATCAACACAAACAATTAAATCAAATCTGTTTTGATGATTAATGTTTGTTAAGTCTTCCGTTGCAAAGCTTACATTATTTATTTTTCGCGAACCAAAAAAATCTTTACAGTCGTTTATCCAGTCTTCTTTTACATCGACAGAAAATATGATTGAGGGCATCATTTTTTTGGACATAAAATAAGTGTACTGCCCAAATCCCGAGCCCGCGTCATAAATCTCCATTTGAGATTTACCAAACCTGCTACGGAGTTTTTTTAATTCTCTTCTAACATACCACGAACGAAGAAACATTAAATCTAAAATTTTGTAGAAAAGAATTCTAAAGAGGGGTAACCTGCGGATAACTTTTGCAAATATATTCTTAACAGGATCGTAATACATTCAGATAAGATTATACTTATAGAAAGGATTAATTTTGATCTTTAATTACGTATTCTCTTTCATCCATTGAATTATGAACTATAACTTCTCCAAGTAAACCAACAGCAAAAAACTGCGCACCGACTATAATTAATAACATACCGAGAAAGAGCATGGGTCTGTTGCTAAGCGGAATTCCTTGTATCCACAAAACTGTTAAATATCCCAGAACAATGAAACCGGCTATAAAAGATAATGCACCTAAAAATCCAAAAAAGTGCATTGGTCGTTTTATATAACGTGTTACAAAAATTACAGTTATTAAATCAATAAAACCTTTAAAGAAACGAGACACGCCAAATTTTGTCTTCCCGTATCTGCGTGGATGATGCTGAACGGGTGCCTCGGTTATTTTGTAGCCCTGCCACTTTGCTAGCATCGGCATATACCTGTGCAGCTCGCCGTAAACATTAACACTCTCAACTACTGCTCTTCTGTATGCTTTTAAGCCGCAATTGAAATCGTGAATTTTTATTCCGCTTATAATTCTTGTAACGAAATTGAAAAACTTTGATGATATTTTTTTAATGAAAGGATCCTGCCTTTTTTTCTTCCAGCCTGAACATAAATCGTAACCGTCCTCAAGTTTTGCAAGCAGATTTGGTATTTCGTGAGGATCATCCTGTAGATCTGCATCCATAGTTATTACTGCTTCACCGATAGCTTGTTTAAAACCGATATGCAATGCAGCGGACTTTCCGTAATTTTTTCTGAAACTTGTATATTTAAAGCGATTATCTGTCCTGGATATCTCTTTTAATTTTTGTAATGATAAATCAGTACTGCCGTCATCGATAAAAAGAACTTCATAGTCCACATTTATTTTGCTTAACGCTTTTCTGATCTCGTGGCTCAGTGGAACAATAGATTCTTCCTCGTTAAAAAGTGGAATTATTAGTGAAATTTTTCTAAAGGATGACTTTTTTCGATAAGAGTCTGTGGTTGGTTGCTTTTTATGATAATATCGTCTTCGTCTTCCACTGTAACGCTTATATCCAGCAGTTTTGTTCTTTTGAGAATCCTGCTTGCTTTCCTTTTCCTGCACTAAGTGAATCTTTATTTAATTAATAAATAGAAAGCGAATTTGTTGAATTTTCACCTTATAACCTGATTTCAAAGTTAATTTAATCCTGAATGAAATACAATTAAATGAATTTCTATCAAAACTGAAGATTATAATAATTATTCTATTTGAATGAAGTTATTTTATCTTGACTTTTTTGTATAGATAATGTAAGTTTGAACCAGAATAAATGATAAATTGTTTGAATATCAAACGATATTAGAAATAAGGAAATTATATGAGTTCAACAGAAGTTTCTAAAATAGAAGAATTTACAAATAAAGAATATAAGTATGGTTTCGTCTCCGAAATTGAAGCTGATACTCTGCCGAAAGGTTTAAATGAGGATATTATAAGGCAGCTTTCAGCAAAAAAGAATGAACCGGAATTTATGCTCCAGTGGAGATTGAAAGCTTACAGGCATTGGTTGACGATGAAAGAACCTCACTGGCCAAATGTTACCTATGATCCAGTTGATTACCAAAATCTATCATACTATTCAGCACCTAAAAAGAAACCAACATTGAAGAGTCTGGATGAAGTCGATCCGGAATTACTTGATGTGTATAAGAAGCTTGGTATCTCTCTCGACGAACAGAAAAGACTAACGGGTGTTGCAGTTGACGCGGTATTCGATAGTGTTTCGGTTGCAACGACTTTTAAAGATAAGCTAAATGAAATGGGGATTATCTTCTGTTCTTTTTCGGATGCAGTTCAGAATCATCCCGAACTTGTTAAAAAATATCTTGGGAGTGTTGTCCCTTCCACAGATAATTTTTATGCGGCATTAAATTCTGCCGTTTTTAGTGATGGTTCCTTCGCTTATATACCTAAAGGTGTTCGATGTCCGATGGAACTTTCAACATATTTCAGGATAAATGCTGCTAATACCGGACAGTTCGAGAGAACATTACTCATCGCCGATGAAGGATCTTATGTCAGCTATCTTGAAGGTTGCACTGCCCCTATAAGAGATGAAAACCAGCTGCACGCTGCAGTGGTTGAACTAATTGCACTAGATAATGCTCAAATAAAATATTCCACGGTTCAAAATTGGTATCCGGGTGATAAAGATGGCAAGGGCGGTATTTATAACTTTGTAACTAAACGCGGAATATGTAAAGGAGTAAATTCAAAAATTTCCTGGACTCAGGTTGAAACGGGATCAGCAATTACATGGAAATACCCGAGTTGCATTTTGCAAGGAGATAATTCTGTTGGTGAATTTTATTCTGTTGCGTTAACAAACAATATGCAACAGGCAGATACTGGAACAAAGATGATTCATTTAGGGAAGAACACAAAGAGCACAATAATTTCGAAAGGAATTTCTGCAGGTAAAAGTCAGAACAGCTACCGTGGTCTTGTCAGGATTACGAAGAAAGCTGAAAATGCACGCAACTTCTCACAGTGCGATTCTCTTTTACTCGGTGATAAGTGTGGTGCTCATACTTTCCCATATCTTGAAATAAATAATTCTTCTGCAAAGATGGAGCATGAAGCCACCACTTCAAAAATTGGTGAAGATCAAATCTTTTACTTAAATCAAAGGGGAATAGCAACTGAAGATGCAATTGGTTTAATTGTAAACGGTTACTGTAAGGAAGTTTTTGCGGAACTGCCAATGGAATTTGCAGTGGAAGCGCAAAAATTATTAAGTGTTAGTCTTGAAGGAAGTGTTGGTTAAAATGCAAATGTCATCCTGAACTTGTCAAAGGATAACCGTCACACTTCGATAAACTCAGTGTGACAGGTAATTAAATTTAGAAAATAAAAAGGGTAACTTAAAAATGTTAGAGATTAAAAACTTACACGCTGGTATTGAAGGAAATGAAATACTCAAAGGAATTAACCTTAAAGTAAATGCTGGTGAAGTTCATGCAATTATGGGTCCCAATGGATCAGGTAAAAGTACCTTGGCACAGGTACTTGCTGGAAGAGAAGAATATAACGTTATTAAAGGCGAAGTCAATTATAACGGAAAAAATCTACTTGATTTAGCTCCTGAAGACAGAGCCAGAGAAGGTGTCTTTCTTGCATTTCAATATCCGGTTGAAATCCCGGGAGTCAGCAATACAAATCTTTTGAAAACTGCATTAAATGAAATAAGAAAATATCGCGGTGATGAAGAGCTGGATACAATAGATTTCCTCTCTTTGGTAAAAGAGAAAATGAAACTTGTTGAACTTGATCAGAAGTTTTTGAGCAGATCAGTTAACGAAGGTTTTTCGGGCGGTGAAAAGAAAAGAAACGAAATTTTTCAGATGGCAGTTCTTCAACCAAAGCTTGCAATACTTGATGAAACAGACTCAGGACTTGATATTGATGCTTTAAAAATTGTTGCAAACGGAGTTAACAAACTTCGTTCAAAAGATAATGCTACCATTGTTGTAACTCACTACCAGCGTCTTCTCAATTACATTGTTCCGGATTTTGTTCACGTTCTGTACAAAGGAAAAATTGTGAAATCAGGTGGGAAAGAATTAGCTTTTAAGCTTGAGGAGCTTGGATACGACTGGGTAAAGAGTGACGTAGCTGAAACAGTTGCAGGTTAATTATAAAGGCAAAAGAAAACAAAATGGATAAAACAATAGACATAAAAGATTGGTATATCTCAAATTTTGGCGAGTTTGAGAAAAGACTAAATGGTGGGAAAGAAAATTCCATCCATCAAAAAAGAAAATCAGCTCTTTCGAACTTCAGTAAACTTGAGTTCCCGACAATCAAAGATGAAGAGTGGAAATACACAAGCATCGCACCTTTACTTAAGTATAATTTTGTTCCTACCTATGAAAAGAAAAATATTTCAAAAGACTTCATCAAATCCTTATTATTTGATGAGATGGAACATAGCTTAATAGTTTTTATTAATGGAAGATTCTCTGCAGAACACAGCATTATGTTAAATCTGCCTGAAGGTGTTATCGTCGGCAGTATCGCAGACGAAATAAAAAGGAACAATGAGGTGTTGCTAAAACATTTTGGTAAATATGCTGACCATCAAAATCATATCTTTACAGCATTAAGTACAGCCTACACTGAAGATGGTGCTTTCATTTATGTTCCTGAAGGAAAAATTGTGGAAGAACCGATTCATATTATTTTCATTACTACATCAGCAGATAAAAAAATATTAACTCAACCAAGAAATCTTTTTGTTGCAGAAAAGAGTTCGCAGGTAACAATAATTGAACATTACGCATGTGATAAAGAGAGCACTTACTTCACAAATGCAGTTACAGAGATTGTTACTGAAGAAAATGCTTTTGTGGATCATATAAAGCTTCAGGAAGAAAGTAAAAAGGCTTTCCACATTGCAAGGATGGAAGTTGATCAGGAAAAGAACAGTAACTTCAGCTCACACCTAATTTCTACCGGTGCTGATCTGACAAGAAATGAATTCAACGCTAGATTTAATGATGAAGGTGGTGAATGCACTCTGAATGGTTTGTATATGATTGACGGCACGCAGCTTTTTGATGCACACACTTTAATGGATCACGCAAAACCGCACTGCAACAGTCACGAGCATTATAAAGGCATTCTTGATGATAAATCACGCGGAGTATTTAACGGAAAAGTAATCGTTAGACAAGATGCTCAAAAAACAAATGCTTTCCAGGAGAATAACAATATTCTGCTTTCAGATGAATCATTGGTGAATACCAAACCGCAGCTTGAAATATTTGCTGATGATGTTAAATGTTCGCACGGTGCAACAATCGGACAAATGGATGATGAAGCAACATTCTATCTAAAATCCAGAGGAATTGGTGAAGAGGCAAGCAAAGGAATATTGCTGCATGCCTTTGCAAGTGATGTGGTTACATCCATCAAAATAGAATCCTTAAGAAACTACATTGAAGAAATTATTACAAAGAAATTTAATTAATAGAAAATTTAATGAGCACTGAAGCTGACATAGCCGTTGCTGTTTCAAAAATGAAGTATGACGTAAACAGAATTCGTGAAGACTTCCCTATTCTCAAGAAAAAAGTTCACGACAAAAGTCTTGTTTATCTCGACAATGCTGCTACTACTCAAAAGCCAACTTATGTAATAGACCGAGTGAATAAATATTATACAACGATGAATGCAAATATTCATCGTGGAGTACATGCTCTCAGCCAGGAAGCAACAGAAGCATTTGAAGGGGCTAGAATTCAAATCAAGCAGTTCATTAATGCTCTCGGAAAAAACCAGATTATATTTACAAGAGGAACCACCGAAGCTATAAACCTTGTAGCAAGTTCATACGGAAGGGCAAATATTAAAGAAGGTGATGAGATAATCATTTCTCATATGGAACATCATTCAAATATTGTTCCGTGGCAACTTCTTTGCAAAGAACAAAATGCAAAATTGAAAATAATTCCTATCAATGATAAAGGTGAGTTAATATATGAAGAGTTTGAAAAGTTAGTAAATGAAAAAACAAAATTTGTTTCGATTGTTTATGTATCTAATTCTCTGGGAACTATTAATGATGTAAAAAGAATTATTAATTATGCACACCAATTTAAAATCCCCGTCTTTGTTGATGCAGCACAGGCTGTTAATCATATTAAAGTTGATGTACAGGATCTGGATTGTGATTTTCTTGCATTCTCTGGACACAAAATTTATGGACCAACCGGTATCGGTGCACTCTACGGTAAAGTTGAACTACTTGAAGCAATGCCTCCATACCAAGGCGGCGGTGATATGATTTCGAATGTTACATTTGATGAGACCACTTACAATGAACTTCCGCACAAATTCGAAGCTGGAACACCAGACATTGCCGGAGCAATCGGGCTTGGCGCTGCAATAGATTATCTGACAAAAAT
>CBDUAV010000091.1:0-11581 GCA_965365225.1 uncultured Ignavibacteria bacterium
CTTCATAATCTTTAAAAACGTCATTTACTGTTAACATCCGAAGTTTGAATTTATCTGTCTCTAAAAAATCTGGAACTTCAAAATTGGATGCTACAAATGGATCAGATGATTGGCAGAAAGAAATTGAAGAATAAATGGATGAAAAAAATAGAATCATCACAAAAAATAAATGTATTGAATTCCTCATATTTTTACTCCTTTTCTTTATTGTTGCCTAACGGCATGGTGTTTAAGCGGATGCCCATGCGTTTACGCCGCCAATATTACGATTTATTGATTATGTTATTTACTTACTTCACACTTTATAAAAACAAAACCAAGCCGAACTGCTAATGTTAGGTTTTACTGAAGCATTCCGCTTAATACACTGGTTATATGCGTTAAAAAATATATACTATAATGTGAATGATTGTTACAGCAATATTTAACCAAGAAAAAATTGAGAATATTGCTAACAATTCATTGGGTTGAATAGTTGTTCTGGTAACGATCAATCCAAAAGGAATTGAAATTACTACGCCAATAAAAACTAACAGCCTGCAATACCCAGACCAATCCATTGATATAAGAGAAATAAATTTATAAAAACAGTAACGTGTATAATTATGGAAAAAATATCATAAGCAGTTTCATAGGTAATTGTGCCAGTTTTTCTGAATGTCAAGATAAGTTTATGGCTATTAGTAATTAAAGCAACTGAGACTAAGACTATTATTGTCAATTCTTCCTCGTATTATTTCTTTAACTGCTTACTAAATTAAAATATCTGCCACTTATTTAAGTAGAACAATTTCATTTATCATAAAGATTTTGTTTTTTATTAAATATTCGGGTGGTTCTTTTTTTGCTGATGTATAAAAATGTGAAATTATATTTGCAGCTACTTCAGGATATTTAATGAAAAGTGAAATATCTTGTACTAAAGATTTAGATAATTTGTGAAACTCCTCTTGTTCTGGATTTGGGTGGATTAAAAAATGACGAGCATTCTCAAGCAATCCAGTAAAGTCTGTCCATAATTGAGGATTGGAATCGTGAATAAACAGATAATTAAACTCTTTACATAATATTTTTATTCTTTCTTTAAGTTCTCTAAGTTTTGTCTTTCTAATGTCAGTAAAATCATCCAATTTCCCGTATTTCTCATAAAAATCTTTGTAAATAGGTACAGCATTTAAATTTGGATTTATTTTATTGGCTTCATCAATTGATTTTTTTGCAGTACGTGAGTGTTTCCATAGGTCATATAATCCATAGTTAATAAATGACTCAATTGCCATATAACTATAGATTGTAGCAACGGATGCCAACCCATAAATAAAAGTAGATTGGTCGTTTTGAAATTCATCATCATTTACTAATTCTTCAAGTGGTCGTGAACGCACCTTACTATAAATAAAACTACGTGCTGTCTCAAGATAGATTTGAGATAACTTAATATTTATTTCATCAGTCATAAGCATATAACCTATGCTTATACTGAAAAATAGTTGATATATAAGCACAAAGTGTTAGATTTATATATTAACTTTGAAACTATAATAGCTATCTCCCCAAAGTAAATAATTTAATTAAAATGTTTATTTGCTTTCATAAAACTAACGATACTAGTTTAGCTTCTAAGTAAACTTATTCGCATTTCTAATTTTGTAAATTAAACCATATTTAATTTAGGTTCAATTGTCAATCAATATAGGAACATCACTTATGATGCTAATTCAAATACCCGTAAGTTTTGGTAAAATTGCAGCAGCGAAACTTAATACAAAAAAGAAACCGCACATGTCAGTTACTGTCGTTAGCAAAGGACTTGAAACTAAAGCCGGATCTAGTTTTAGCCGTTTTAAAATGAGTGGTAACATACCACCAAGAGTTACAGAAACGATAGTGTTTGCGGCTAAAGCACCGCCCACTACTAATCCAAGCCAAGGATTTCCTTTCCAAAAATAAGCGACTCCACCTAAAAGTAAACCAAGCACCACGCCATTGATTATACCTATTTTAGCTTCTTTAATAAGTACCCACAAAAGTTCAGCGGGTCTAACTAATCCAAGAGCAAGCTCACGCATAGAAACAGCCACAGCCTGGTTGCCGGAGCAGCCGCTCATATCACTAACCATTGGCAGAAAAACTGCAAGTGCAATAACCGTAGCCAAAGTATCTTCGTAAAGAGCAATTACACTTGCTGCAATTATATTTAAAACGATGTTCATGCTTAGCCATGAAAGCCGGCGTCCCGAACGGGAGAGTAAACTCATTGTACGGAATTCCTCACCGCCAACAATACCACTGATTCGTAAAAAGGTTTTTGTTTTCTGCTTATTAATCGCTTCTTCCACTGCATCCGGCAGCACAACTCCCACTAACCTTCCGATATCGTCTACCACAGGTGCTCCAAATAAATGATGATCCTCAAAAAAATCCTCAAGGTCCTTAAGTGATGCTTTATCAGATACTTTTTTAGGAGAAGGAATCATTATATGGGAAAGCTTTTTTTCCCTGGCTGGAAATAATAAATCATTTATGCGTAACACACCAGTTAGTTTGCCTTGCTCATCGTTAACATAAAAGTATTGAACATTATAATTTGCGTATTTATTCCGATTAGCTTGAAGATCATGAAGCACATCCTGTATAGTATCATTTATATTATATGCAAGGAACTCTGAAATCATAAGACCACCTGCACAGTCAGGTGGGTATTCTAAAAGCATCCGGGCTTCATTAGCCTCCTCCATATGCATTTTTTCCAATATTGCCTGGCTTGCATTTTCATCCATTTCACCCAAAACATCAACAAGATGATCACTTGTCAGCTCATCCATAATAGCTGCTGCCTGGTCCGATGGCATCTCCTCTACTAAATCTGCAGCTTGTTCATCAGGAATATCTTCAATCATATCTGCAGCATCTTCCGGTTTTAAAAGACTTAGCAGCAGAAGCCTCTCTTCTTCATTCAAACGTGAAATTGCCCTTGCTGTTTCCGACGGTGTTAACGTTTCTATAAACTTTGTTAAACCGGAACTATTTTTTTCAGTTATTAGAGTGCTGAGAATTTCCCAGGGTGTAGTTAAGGTACTCATTGATTACCTCTAAAAATTTTACGATTATATGCTGGATTGCAGTTAATTGTGCTGCAAATTAAAATTATTAAGTTAAAAAGTACTGATGAAATACAGGTAATAAAAAATTGGCTTATTTATCAATCCCAAAAAATCATTTAGGTATTTATAAATATTTAGTCACTCGCTGCAACCTTCGGGTCTTTAACCCAATTCAATATTATTAAACCAACAATAAAGAAGAATGCAATTGAAATAATTGCAATTCTCTGGTTGCCGGTCAAGTAACTAATAAAACCAAAAGTTAAAGGTCCTATTATAGCAGAGCTTTTTCCAAAGAAAGAATAAAAACCAAAGAATTCTGTTTTCCTATCGGGAGGGATTAATTTGGACATCAGGCTCCGGCTAACAGACTGACAGGAACCCATTGCCGCACCTGCAATAAATCCAACAATATAAAAAGTAAACTGGTCGGTGGTAAAGAAAGCCATTACAACAGTTATAAGCCACATAAAAAGTGTAATTACAATTGTTCTTTTTTGCCCCATCTTATCGGCGACAATGCCCAAGATTATTGAACCGATAATTGCCGTTGTTTGTACAGTAATAAAAAATATTAGCAGATCTGTATCGGAAAATCCTAAAGTTGTGCTTGCATAGTTGCCGGAAAAAAAGATGACAGTGTTTACACCTTCAATGTAAAAGAAATAAGCAATTAAAAATGTTAGAAGGTTTCTGTAATTTTTTAGATGTGTGATAGTGGACCAAACCCTTTTGAATCCGATGGAAACAAATGATTCGGTTTTCTCTACTTTTTTTCTTTTTTCTTTTAGGAAGAAAAACAACGGAAGTGAGAAGAAAAGAAAAAACAGAGCTGCAATCGGAAATGTTTCTTTTATCATTTCTGATTGAATGAAAGGATAAACAACTCCCAGTGTTGCAAGCGAACCAAGATAGCCCATCCCAAAACCGTAACCGCTGACTCTGCCGAAATTTTTAGGTGCTGTTAATTCAGGCAGGAATGCATCGTAGAAAACCAAACCAGCTTCAAAACCTATGTTGGCAAGAACAAATAAAAATATTCCCCAGAAAATTTCTCCGGGACCGACAAAGTAAAGTGATGCTGTCCCCAAAACGCACAGCAGAGTAAAGAAAACTAAAAACCGCTTTTTACCTGCACCGTAGTCTGCAATTGCGCCAAGAACGGGCGCGATGAAAGCTGTAACAAGCATTGCAATACTTGTACTTATGCTCCAGTACAAATCACCGATTGATTCACTGCCGGCTACTGTTTTTTTAAAGTAAACTGCGTAAAGGAATGTAACAACAATTATTGAAAAAGATGTGTTTGCAAAGTCAAAGAGAGTCCAGACAAAGATTCTACTCTTTTCTTTCATCAATCGACATTATTTTTTTCGCGGCTTATAGAATCTTCTACTAATCCCCTTCCAATTTTATTCAGCTTACCGGATTTTTTCTGCTCAGCCAAAATTGCATCCAAAATACCGTTTATAAATTTTCCGCTGCTGGCAGTACTATAGTTTTTAGCAATTTCAATTGACTCGTTGATGGATACTTTAGGCGGAATATCGGGAAAATACAACAACTCACAAATTCCCATTCTTAAAAGAATCTTATCAATCAAAGCTATGCGATTCAGTTCCCAATTTTCAACTCTTTCTTTGATTTTACTATCTAATTCTTCAACATTCGAAAGAACTCTTCTGATTAAGTTGTGTGCAAATTCTTGATCAGCTTTATCCTTAACGTCATCCAAAACTTCTGCACTGAAAGAAGCAAGAGATTCTTTATTGAGCTCGTGTGCATACAAAATCTGAAGCACTTTTTCCCTAATAATTCTTCTTTTGGATTTCTGAGCTATCATTTAAACAAATTATTTCAAATCAAAAATATTTAAAGAACTTTAAGAGTAATATTAAAACTCTTTTACTACAAAGCAAAACACCAGAAAATAAAGAGTGCTATACTTTCTCTTACTTTATTGTATAGTTTGTTTTGAAAATCCACAACGTGCCTCGATTCTGCAACTTTAATATTTAGATTAAAAAATCTGCTTATTTCAATTACTCGCGGCAGATGATAGGAGTCAGAAATAACAATAATATCTTCAATTAATTCAGAATCTACCAACTCATTTTTTATAAATTGAATTTGCTCTGCAGTTGAAGTTGTGGATGTTTCAATTGAAACTAAAGTTGTGTCAACCCCCTTTGCTAACAAATAATTGTATGCAACTTCTGCTTCAGTCATTTCTCCCGGAGCACTACTCCCAGTAACTAAAATCTTACCTGTAAATCCATTTTTTAACAATTCTAAAGCTTTATCAACCCTTCCAGCTAAAGTTGGGCTCGGAACATTGCCAGTCCAAACGGCTGCTCCCAAGACCACCGAGATATTTCTGTTACTCCTATTTAACTGCCATTTTCCTGAAGTATAGCTTATAGTATTATTATAAATGAATGCAATTAAAAGAAAAATTAACAACATTAACATGCCGCCATAGATACCTTTAATAAAAGAAGGTTTACTCTTAGTAAGTAAAATGCTGAATAAATAAAGTAGAAATGAAAATAAACCTATCAAAAATGATGTAAAGAGCAAACCCGTAAAAAGTTTATTACCCGGCTGTCCGAATAAATAAAAAGAGTTTAAGCCAAGATCAATTTTTATGCTGATAAATGAAATGACTAACAGCAGCCATGAAATGGCTATAAAAGTTAATATAGTTTTACCAGGAATCTTTTTCTTCTCTTTTGATGAATTGATTTGGAGAGCAATGATTAAAAAGATATAAATGATCGGTAAAAAGAGATTACCAATAAATCCTATATTAAATTCTGAGAATGGTAAGTTCTGATTTGAATACTTGATGTAAAAAATTGCTAGCAGTTGAAGCAATAGTAATAAAATTAACAACCAGGTATTTTTTCTCTGCTTTGGTTTTGGCATCAGTTAAACTAAAAGTATTCAAACTTGAAAGTATCAAGAGATATTTTTAATAACTTAGATCTGAATATAAAAATTACTTAAACTCTCTTTTGAAGTATTCAGACTTATTATTTGGCCCTTGAGAACATTTTTGTAAAAATTCCCTTGAAAAACGCCCTAATAATTTTTTTTACATACCGTATAACTCCAGGCATATCATCCAGAGTTGAGTAAATAACTGGAACGATAATAAGAGTTAATCCGGTCGCAAATGCTAATCCAAAAATAACAGCTATACCCATTGAGCGCCAAAATTCTGCACTTTCACCTGAACCGGCAAATGAAAATGTGTAAATGTCAAAACCAAATCCAAAAGTAAGTGGTATCAATCCTAAAATAGTCGTAATAGCAGTAAGTGTAACAGGTCTAAATCTTCTCATACCGGCACGTACTAGTGCTTCTCTTCGTGTAAATCCTCTTCTTCTTAAAACATTTATATAATCAATTAAAACAATATTATTATTAACAACTACACCAGCCAGACTAATGATTCCAATTCCCGTCATAATTATTCCGAAAGGCATTGCATAAAAAATTAAACCAATGAACACACCAATAAGCGAAATAACAACCGCGCTCATAATAATCAGTGGTTGACTCAACGAGTTAAACTGAATTACAAGAATGAGGAAAATAAGCAGCAAAGCGATTGAAAAAGCTTTGCCCAGAAAATCCTGTGCTTCCTGTTGAAACTCTTGTTGACCTGTAAAATCTATTGAATACGAGGGTGGTATAACAAAACCAGCAAGTTTTTCTTTAACTTTATCAAGCACTTCATTTTCATTAAAACCCTCTGCAGCATCGCCTGATACAG
This sequence comes from uncultured Ignavibacteria bacterium, assembly GCA_965365225.1. Lineage (GTDB taxonomy): Bacteria > Bacteroidota > Ignavibacteria > Ignavibacteriales > Ignavibacteriaceae > IGN2. Next base: position 6,886 of record CBDUAV010000091.1, read on the forward strand.
TTATAACTCTTGTTAAGTCTTTTCTTCTTATTGCACCGGGACCTTTGGATTTATAAATTTTTGCAACACTAATTAAAGGAACGCTCAGTGTTTCACCTTTTTTATTGTTGTATATAATTTCAAGAGTTTCTAAAGAATTGATACTTGACCGCTGATCTTTCTGTAATCTTACCGTAATATCATACTCTTCTTCATCAACGCGGTATTTAGAAGCAGTAAATCCATTTATTGCCGTTCGTACTGAATTAGCAATTAAACTTGTATTTAATCCATAAAGTGCTGCCTTTTCTCTATCTATTTCAACCCGTACCTCGGGTCTTCCATCATCAAAATCATCTTTTAAATCAACTAATCCTTCAACTGTTTTTATCGAATCTTTAACCATTTGCGCTAATGCTCCAAGCACAGCATAATCATCGCCACTTATCTCGATATTTACCGGTAATCCGACAGGAGGGCCAGCCTCCTCTTTTTGAACCAGAACTTCAGTGCCGGCAGTTTTTAATATTGCATCTCTAATTTCATCAGTACTTTTTAAAGATGACTTTTCTCTAATTTCATAATCTATAAATTGAATTGTTATTGAACTTTTATTTGGAGTTGAAGTACCCGCATCAAATGGATTGTTCGATGAACCGACTACTACAAGTAAATCTTTAATATCGCTGTTTTGCAACTTGTCTATTCTTTCTTCGACTATTTTTACTATTTCATCAGACATATCTAAGTTGGTGCCGCTTGGGCTTTCAAGTGAAACGTAAATCCTGGGCGGTTGAGTTTCAGGAAAGAATTCAATGCCATGCCCAAACAGAAAATAAACCTGTGAAATAAAGAACAACACTAAAAAAGTTCCCCATAGCACTTTTAATTTATTATTTGTAAAAATTGTAATTATTCCGATACCTAGTATTAAACTGATAATTAATACTATTCCTGAAGGTAAAATTGAAGAAATAATTCCTTCAATTATAAAAAAGAAAAAGATAGCTAATAGACCCAACCAATTTTTTCTGTGGACTGGCTGATCAGTTTTACGTATTGAACCGAGCGCAGATTCCAAAATTCTTTTATAAATTTCCAGGACTTTGGGCAGCGAAACATCAACAAAGAAATGTGTTATCCTATTTAAAGGATAAATTATTTTTTGTATTAAAGTTTTGGGATGATCAGATGGTTGCTCTAATTTCATAAATCGTGAAGCAAAAACAGGATTAATAATTAACGCGACAAAAAGCGATGAAAGGAGCGTAACTATTAATACAAGTGGAATGTAGAGCATAAATTCACCTACAATGCCAGGCCAGAATAATAAAGTAAAAAATCCTGCAACTGTGGTGATTGTTGAGGTTGTAACAGGCCAGGCCACTTCTGAAGTTCCGAGTTTAGCAGCTTCGTTCAGCTTATGCCCTTCTTCTAAAAATTTATAAATATTTTCAATGATAACAATTGCATTATCTACAAGCATTCCCAGGGCAAGTATTAATCCGAACAGCACAACAAAGTTCAGTGTGACCCCAATTGATTGAAGAACAAAAAATGAGATCAGCATACTAAGCGGAATTGCAATCGCTACAAAAACTGCATTTCTAACTCCAAGGAAAAAGAAAAGCACAGCCACAACAAGTACTAAACCAGAGAAAATGTTATTCTCAAGTTCCCTTACCATTTTTTTAATATCTATTGATTGATCAGAAGAAATATAAATCTGAACATTAGTCGGAAGTTCCTGCCTTTTTTTATCAAGAATCTGTTTTACTTGATCAGCGATCTCAATTATATTTTCGCCCACACTTTTAGACACACTTATTGAAACAGCATTTTGACCATTAAGCCTCGCATAAGTCTGCCGATCCTCAAAACCATAATTAACTGTTGCAAGGTCTTTTATATAGATTGGATAGCCATCTTTTAATTTTACAATTATATTTTCAATTATATACGGTTTATCAAATTCCCCCGGAACTCTTACAAGAAAACTTGAATTATTAACATCAATTGAACCACCGGGAATAGTTTTATTTTCATCTACAATTGCACCTATAATATCATCAAACCTAACATTGTAGTGGTTAAGCTTGTTGATATCAACTTCAACAGAAACTTCTCTTTCCAATCCTCCGCTAATTTTAACATCCAGCACACCATCCACTTTTTCAATTTCATCTTTTAAATCTTCTGCTATATCTTTTAATTTAACAAGCGAATACGGTCCGGCAATATTTGCAACAAGAATCGGGAACTCGGAAAAATTAATTTCAACTATCTCGGGTTTTTCAACATCAGGTGGAAGTTCCGGTTCGGCTTTATTTACTTTATCGCGTACTTTCTGCAACGCTTCATCAATATCGTAACCACTTTCAAATTCAACACGAACCAAAGAATAACCCTCAAAGGAGGAAGAGGTAATTTCTTTTACTTCGCTGATGTTATTTATTTCTTTTTCAAGTTTTTGTGTAATGAGTGATTCGATATCTTCAGGTGAAACACCAAAATATGGAGTTGATACAATAACCAAAGGAATTGAAATATCGGGTGAAGATTCTCTAGGTAGTGTTATATAAGCTGATACGCCTAATATTAAAACTATAATAACAAGTATGAATACACTTGTTTTGTTATCTATTGCAACGTCGGTAATTTTCATAATGGTAAGAGTTTAATTAACAACTTTTACTTTTGTTCCATCAACAAGATTCTGAAAACCCACATAGATTAGATTTTCGCCATCATTCAATCCTGAATTTACTGCAACCCTGTTATTTGAACGGCTTATAATTTCGACGATCCTCATTTTAGCAGTACCTTCATCCTCAATAAATACAGCATAACCCAAATCAGTTTTAGTGATTACTTCTTCAGGAATAATGATTGCAGAACTAAATTTATCTTTCTGAATGTAAACCTGTGCACTTAGCTCGGGCTTAATTTTACTATCAGAATTCTTAATGTGAATCTCAATCGGAAAAGTTCTGTTGTTTGATGTTATTGTACTTCCAACATACGACAGCACGGCCCTGTATTCTGCATTTTGTAAATCTTTAAAAACAACTTTTACACTATCTCCCCTTTTAATGCTGTTTACATAGTTTTCAGGGACACCAGCTTCAATTTTTATTCTAAACATATTTACGAGTGAAATTATTGGAGCGCCGGGTAAAACAAGTTCACCCATTTCAGCAAACTTTCTATCAACTATACCCGAAAAAGGTGCCTTTATAAAAGTTCTTTCATATCGTGCTTTCATTAGTTCGTAGTTAGCTTTTGCACCATCTCTTTCGTATTTAGCGTTTAAATATTGTAACTCGCTTGTAACATTATCTTTGTAAATCTGCTCCTGCTTGATGAAATTATTTTCCGCCATATCGTATTGTGCTTTTGCAGCATCGAGGTTAGCCTTCAAAACATCGTTATCCAGTTCAACTATAACTTCACCTTCTTTAACATATCTTCCTTTATCGTTTACAAATTTCTTTATCCTTCCGCCCTCATCGGATGATAGGTTTGCCTGTTGAATGGCTTTTGCAACACCAAGCACAGAAATATAATCTGTAAAAGGTTCACTTTTAAGTTCTAGTATTCGAACAAATACAGAAGGATCGTTATTAGTGTTTTTTTGCTGTTCACTACCTTCAGAATCTCCGCAAGAAATATTTAAAGTAGCTATTGAAGTAAATAAAATAAAGCTTAATATTAATTTTAATTTGGATTTCATGTAATCACCAAGTTTATAAAAAATTTTTATTCGACAGTTACCTGAACTTCGGATGATAGTAGTTCTTCCAACTCTGCATGTAAAACATAATAATCGAAGATTGCATTTAAATAGTTTACTCTTGCTCTTGTTAATTCAACAAGAGAATCAATGGTTTCCAGCTGTGTACCGATGCCGGAGGAATATCTTTTTAGAGAAATATCGTAACCCGTCTGCGCCTGTTCGATTGTAGAGGAATACGCATCTATCTGAAAACGAGTTTCTTTAATTCCCAACAAAATTCCTTCAAGTTGATTTTTTAAAGAGTTGTTTGTAAGACTATATTGTTCTCGTACTTTTTCTAAATCAATCTCAGCCTGGTTAATGCGTGAAGTTGTCTGCCATCCGTTAAAAATGGGCACTTTTAAATTTAAGCCTACATAAACAGAATTTTTATACCGCCAATCCCAAAATGAACGAGGATCGTTTTCCTGTGCAATTGCAGCCCAGTTTCCAAAAAGGTATAGTTCAGGAAAGTGTCTTGAAAATTCATACGAAGCAGCTTTGTCCTGAAGTTCAATTTGCAATTTTAGCTGCTGTAAAGTAAAATTTTTATCCTCTAGAATTGAAGAAAGAATGGAATAATCCTCAATTTCAATTTCATTAAACTGCAAAGAATCCTCAATAACTATTTCTTCTTCAATCTGAAGACCTAAAACAACTTTCAGACTGTTTTCTGCAAGCTTAATTGAATTTTGAGCTTTTTGAACTTCGGGAAGAATATTCTGAACCTGTACTTTGGCTCTTATTAAATCATATTCGGGAGCAATGCCTGCATTATACAAAGATTCTACGTCTTGCAAATTATCTTCTGCTGCTTCAAGCGTTATGTTTGAAAGTTCTAAAAACTGCTCAGCAAGAATATATGAGTAATAAGCGCTCTTTACATTTTTAATCAATGCAGCTTTAGTTGAATAGTAAGCGGTCTGGGAAATCTCAGCATAA
>CBDUAV010000092.1:0-11192 GCA_965365225.1 uncultured Ignavibacteria bacterium
GCAAAACCGACCCAGAGAGAATAAGGAAACAAAAGGCAGGCTGCAAGAGGGCAGAATCTCCAAATAAGTCCAATAAGTAATACTACATTTGCGACTAATAGAATCGCCTGAAAAAAAGCCAAGCCTATCTGCTGCTGTGTAAAAAATAAAATATTCCATCCAACGTTTAGCAATGCATTTAAAACAAAGAGAGAGATGATAACACTGAACCTTTTTTGCGAGGAGTAATTATTCCAAATAATTAAAACTGAAACTGAAGTGAGAATAAAAATAGTAATCCATGCAATTACCATTATTGAGTTGGAGGGAGTCCACTGAGGCAGGTTAATTGTACTGTACCAGGCTCGTCCAACATCTGCGAAATATGATGCTGCCGATGCAGTTATTACTACAAAAAGAGGAATAAATAAATAATTTAACTTTATTCTACTAATCAATTCCATTTTAAAATTTTATTCAACTTAGTACGGAAATAATGAAAAATTAACAAACGAGTCAAACACAATATTTCCCCCACCGAATAGTCATTTTTTATTTCATTAATTGGTTTAGAGCTTCACTCACTTCATCAACCGGAAGCTGGCAGACACGGTTTTCGCATACATAAATTAGTGTCTTCCCTTCAACAAATCTGTCTTTAAGAATTTCAAGTTTGCCGTTTGTTTCCGCTCCGAAGAGTGCGATGTTCGGAAGATATTCTTTTGAAATAAGTTTTCTTTTTTCTTTTAATTCACTGCCAATTATTCCAACTTCGTAAAATGGATAAACTCGATGGGAGGCGCTAGCCAGCCAATAAGAATTAAAAGCAGGATTTTTCAGCGTGGGTTCTTTCATAATTTTAATCATTTTTGAAGTTATTTCTTCGTATCCCTCATTGTAAAAGTATTTTGAAAGTTTTAATAATCCTGCAGCCATAGATGAATTTGAAGATGGAGTTACATTATCGGAAAAATCAATCTTACGAGAAATTAATGGGTCATCAATATCGGATGTAAAGAAAAACATTCCTGATTCATCCTCCAAAAAATGTTTAATTGCATAATCTGCAAGCTTTTTTGCAGAGTAAATCCACTTTTCATCAAACGTACATTCATACAGAGAGATGAATGCTTCAACCGTGTATGCATAATCATCTAAAAAGGCATTTATATTACTCTTACCATTTTTATAATTACGGTCGAGTCTGTCATCTTCTTTCATCATATTATTTAAAAGGAATTCGCCGTTAGAAATTGCAGCATTCAAAAATTCGTTGTCACCAAAAGTATTATAAGCATCAACATATCCTTCTATCATCAGTGCGTTCCACGAAGTTAAAATTTTATCATCCAATCCGGGTCTTATTCTTTTGATTCGTTCTTCAAACAATGCTCTTTTTGATTTGGTAATTATTTCATCAATTTCACTTTCATTTAAATTATATTTTTTTAGGAGTTGAGATTTATCATTAGTAATGAATGGTATGTTTTGCCCCTCCCAATTTCCCGATTCAGAAATATTATAGTATTCACAAAACATATTTGAATTACTTCCGAGCAGATTATCTATTTCAATTTTTTCCCATATATAAAATTTTCCCTCTTCACCTTCCGAATCCGCATCCAGCGATGAATAAAATCCGCCGCTTTTATCTGTCAATTCCCGTTTTATAAATTCAATAGTTTCATAAACAACCTGCTTGTAATGTTCGTTACCAGTAACTTTATATGCTTTTGAATAAAGACTGATTAATTGTGCATTATCGTATAACATTTTTTCGAAGTGTGGAACTTTCCAAATCTCATCTGTTGAGTAGCGTGCAAATCCTCCTCCGATGTGATCATAAATACCGCCGTTGGCCATTTTATCAAGGGTGATAGTTACTGCTTTAAGAGCCTCTTTATCTTTTGTATGGAAATTATATTGCAAAAGGAATTCATAAATATCCGGCATAGGAAATTTAGGCGCACCATTGATTCCGCCATTTTTAAAATCAATATTGTCAATTATGCTTTTGTATGCTTTTGTAATTTCATCTTTTGTCAATACCGAATCAATACCAGACACATCCGGAATTTTAATTGAATTTAAAGCATCGGTTAATTTATCTGCCTGCTCATTAAATTTTTCCGGCTCTTTTTGATAAAGATCTTTAAAGTATAAAAGGATTTTCATCCAGTCATCTTTTCTAAAATATGTACCTGCGTAAACCGGTTTTCCATTAGGAAGCGCGATAATATTTAATGGCCAACCGCCTCTTCCGGTTATTAAATATGCTGCATCCATATAAATCTGATCAACGTCCGGTCGTTCTTCTCTATCAACTTTAATCGAAACGTAAAAGTCATTCATAACTTGCGCAACTGCGGTATCTTCAAACGATTCGTGTTCCATCACGTGGCACCAATGGCAGGCTGCATAGCCAATACTTATTATAATAAGTTTGTCTTCAGTTTTTGCTTTATCAAGTGCTTCATTACCCCATGGATACCAGTTTACAGGATTGTTTGCATGCTGCAAAAGATAGGGGCTGGTTTCATCTGCAAGTTTATTCTTGAATTTCATTTTTTCATCCTCTTGTGCATTACCACTAATTACAAAAATTATTAATAGAGATATTATAATTTCTCTTATTGAAATTTTTATCATCTTATATTTAAAACGATGTGTCAGAATTTAAGTTCAAGCTCGATCGGGCAATGATCGGAGCCCATAACTTCGGGAAGAATTGAAGCTGATTTAATATTTCTTTTCAAGTTTTCACTAGCATAAAAATAATCTATTCTCCAGCCAACATTTCTTTCACGAGCACGCGTAATCATATCCCACCACGTATAATTTTCTGGTTCACTGTTAAACATTCGGAATGTATCAATAAATCCAGCAGTCAAAAACTTGTCAATCCATTCTCTTTCTTCAGGCAGAAAACCTGATGTTTGAGAATTTTCCTTTGGTCGGGCAAGATCAATTTCTTTGTGTGCAGTATTAACATCGCCACAAACTACTATTTTCTTCCCCTGTTTAAGCAGTTTTTTACAGTGTTTCAAGAATTCATCATAAAAATCCATTTTATATTGAAGCCGTTCTTTGGAAGCTTTTCCATTTGGAAAGTAAATGTTAAAAAGAATAAACTCTTTAAACTCAGTAATTATAAATCTTCCCTCTCTGTCAAATTTTTTAATTCCAATTCCCTGTTTACTATTTAGCGGTTTCACTCTTGTGTAGGTAACAACACCGCTATACCCTTTTTTTTCCGCAGATGAAAAATATGATTCATATCCGTTTACATTTTTTAATTCATCCACTAGCTGATCGGGATGAGCTTTTGTTTCCTGTAAGCATAGCATATCCGGATTTACTTTTTTAAACCAATCAAGAATACCCTTTTTATGGGCTGCTCTTATACCGTTTACATTCCAGGATAATATTTTAATTGAGTTTTTTGACATAACATTTTTAGGTTCGTTATAAATTAATTTTCAGTGAATAATCTCCAAAACTGTGCAACAAAAAAAGTGACAATAAGTCCCATAACAATGGGCAGAAAAGTGGAAACCAAAGTCCATTTTACGCTTTTTGTTTCTTTGAAAATTGTGTAAATAGTTGTTGAACAGGGATTATGAAGCAAGCTAAAAATCATCAGGTTTATACCCGTTAAAAGGGTCCATCCACCGGCAATTAAGATTTCTTTTGTGCCAGAAATTGAATCCAGCTCAAACATAACTCCTGCACCTTCTCCAACGCCGGTTAAACCTAAACTCATAACAGTCAGCATCAGAATTGTAGGGATAACAATTTCGTTCGCTGGAATTGCAATTATGTATGCAAGTAATATCACTCCATTTAAACCTAAAATAAATGCAAACGGATTGGACCAATCAATAAAAATATTTGCAATAGTCTCGCCGCCAATGGTAATATTCCCAACAAGCCAGATAACGACTCCTGCAGGAATTGCAAAAATTATTGCCCGCCATAGTACGAAAATTGTTCTATCAATTAACGAAGTGTAAAGTGTTTGCAGAATTCTTGGCGGACGGTAAGGCGGTAATTCCAAACTAAAAGCAGAAGCTTCTCCTTTCAAAACTGATTTTGACAATCCCCAGGAAACTAAAAGACTAAAAACTATACCGAGCACCGCTATAGAGACTACAGCTGCTGCAGAGACTATTCCGGCAAGATAAGCAGGTGCAGCAGTACCAATGAAAATAGTTGCTATAAGAATTTGGGTAGGCCATCTTCCGTTACAAAGTGAAAAATTATTCGTAATTATTGCGATCAATCTCTCACGAGGACTGTCAATCACCCGAGTTGCTACAACACCTGCGGCATTACATCCAAAACCCATTGCCATTGTCAGAGCTTGCTTTCCATGAGCACCAACTTTTCTGTAAATACCATCCATGTTAAAAGATACCCGGGGTAAATAACCAAAATCTTCAAGCAAAGTAAAAAGCGGAAAGAAAATTGCCATTGGGGGAAGCATAACACTGATAACCCAGGCCATTGCAAGATATGCCCCGTCAATTAAAACACCATCTGCCCAGAAAGGTAAACTAATTGCTGCCGATAAACTTTTAAGTGCAGGTTGAACAGTATCAATTAAAAAGGATGCAATAAGCGCGGATGGAACGTTTGCACCCTCTATTGTTAACCAAAAAATTACAGCAAGCACTAAAAACATAATTGGGAAACCAAGAAAACGGCTGGTTAAAATTTTATCGAGAGTTTTTTCCCAATTTATTGTTTCTTTTTGTGCGGGTAGTGTGACTGAACGTTTTGTAATTACGGATGCATTGGAATAAATGGACTCCATTAATGTATCGTGAAAATTTTCACCCACCTCCCATCGTAAATTATTTGCAGTAGATAAAATAGCTTCTCTGTTTTTTATTTTATCTTTTACTTCCATCAAACTGCGGTTTCCAATTCTGTTTTGTTTTGATCAATTGAATGTATATTGCCTAATTCACCATTTCTGATTGCATCAATTATGCTTTGGTCTCCTTCTAACAGTCTTAATGCAGCCCATTTTGCATTTGGCAGATGTGGAAATTCTTCAAGGATTTTCCCTGTAAGCTTTTCTACTGCAATATTTAATTCTTTTGATTTGCTTTTTAACCTATATGGTTTGCAAATATATTTACCACTTACTATTTCATAAATTGAAGCTAGCAATTCGTTCATTCCTTTATTATAGCGTGCCACTGAAGGAATAACAGGAATGCCAAGATCTTTTGAGAGCATTCTATCATCAATTTTAATGTTATGCCTTTCTGCCTCATCCATTAAATTTAAGCAAAGAATTGCCCTGTCTGTTATTTCCAAAATCTGTAAAACAAGATTAAGGTTTCTTTCCAGTCTCGTAGCATCTGCAACAATAACAGTAACATCGGGCTGTCCGAATAAAATAAAATCTCTCGCAACTTCTTCATCAGTGCTGGTAGAAAGGAGCGAATATGTCCCGGGTAGATCAACGAGCTTAAATTTTTTGTCGCTGTATTCAAATCCACCTTCGGCACGTGTAACAGTTTTACCGGGCCAATTGCCAGTATGCTGTTTTAAGCCGGTAAGATTATTAAACACGGTACTTTTACCTGTATTTGGATTACCTGCAAGCGCTACAACAAAGTCGTAGCTGCTCATGTCAATACCTAGTCTTTTCAGATTTCCGGCATTATGTACCGGACAGGTTTCACAATTTTGCTGATTAAGATTCATAATTAATTCAATTCATTTTTTCCAGAAATAAGATAAATACGATCCGACTGTTTTTTTCGCAGTGCAATTGAAGCACCTTTAATTCTGTAAACCATAGGATCACCTCCAACACTTCGCAACTCCGCGGTTATTTCTGTTCCCGGAACAACTCCTAAATCCATCAATCTTCTTCTTTGCTGTCCTCTTAATGCCTTTGATATTCCAAGAACAACTCCGCTTTCACCAATTTTTAATGAGGACAGATTTTTAAATTTTCCTTGTATTGGTTTCTCAGGTTTTATTGGATCAACGGTGATGTTTTGCGCAAATAAGGGAGCGAGCACACATTCTTCTCCATTTGCAGTAAATCGCAATCTTTCTCTTGATGCTTCCAACATTCTTACCTGCATACCGGGATACAAACCTTCAGCAACAAGCTGTTGATAAATTGCATCCGGTTCATCTTCAATATGAATAATACTTGCAAACTCACCAAACTTAAGATCTGTTAACGGCATTCCTTTCTTTTCAGGAAGATCACCATCAGGAGATGGAATTGGATCGCCGTGTGGATCAAAAACAGGATTACCTATTTGTGCAGCAAGTGCATCTGCATCGGAGGGGCTTAGTTTGTGCTCAAACTCTTCCGCCGAATGATGCCATTCAAGTTCATCCACACTGGTTTCGTCTGCAAGATATTTTTCCCACAGCCTGTGTACCCTTATAATCCTAAGTGCATAAGATCTACCCTCATTAGAAAGCTGAAGCGTTTCCTGCTGCGAACTTAGCATTCCCATATCTTCCAATTTCGCAATCAGCTCGGTAGCTTCATCCTCAGAAATTGAAAGCTTACCTGCGACGCTATCAATTGTGCAACCAATGCTGCTGTACTCACAATGGTATGCATGCTTTATTGCATCTTCAATTAGTACTCTTCTGGAAAGAGTTTTTGTTCGCTTCAATCTGGCAAACAAACCTTTTTGCGGAAAGAATAAAACCGCTGCGAATAAAATAATTCCCGAGCCGATTAAAAGTGTTATTAAGGGATCAGTCATAAGTTTTTTAGTTCACTTTTGTTACAAAAATATTTGCAGCAAGTTTGCTGCTAATGCTTATTTCTTTTTTATCAATATGTATCATCAACGAATTATCAAATTCAAGTATATCTGAAACATTAATTTCTTTATTTAATTCAATTCCAATTTTAGAAATGTACTTAAGAAAGCTGCTATCGAAATCGTGAACCCGATTTACTTTAACTTTATTTCCTGGTTTTATTGTACTAAGCGGAACTCCATTTGTGCTTTTTGGTAATTTACCATTCTTATCAGGAATTGGATCACCATGTGGATCAAATTCCGGAAAGTCCAGCATTTCCTCCATTCGGTTAATCAATTCATCCGATGAACCATGCTCAAGCTTGTGAGCTTCGTCATGAACTTTATCCCAGGGCAATCCGACAACCTGATGTAAAAAAAGTTCCCAGATTCTGTGTCTTCTAACCATATTTCGTGCGTAATTTTCTCCATCCTTAGTTAGTTTTATTTCTTTATAGCGCTCATAATTAACGTAACCATCATTGGACAGTTTGCGAAGCATATCAGTAACCGCTGCCCTGGAAACAGACAAACTTTCAGCAATCTGATTTGCTTTTATTATTCCATCTGAATCGGCAGCTTTATAAATCGTGCTTAAGTAATCTTCTTTTGAAATATTCTTCATTGTTAAGGTAACTTTTGATAAAAAGTTAAGTAAGCTTAATTAAAAAATCAAGTGGAAAAACGTACCTAATTGCTTGTATTTTTCCTAAGAATGAATTATTTTTAATCAGATATTTTTATCTGATTAAAAAATTAAGGACTTAAATGCTCAGAAAAATTGTAAAAATAGATGAAGAAAAATGTGATGGCTGCGGTGAATGCGTTCCTAATTGTCACGAAGGTGCACTTCAAATAATTGATGATAAAGCCAGATTAATTAGCGATCTATTCTGTGATGGATTAGGTGCTTGCATCGGACACTGTCCGCAAGGTGCAATTATAATTGAAGAAAGAGAGGCTGAGCCGTATGATGAAACCAAAGTAATGGAGTATATTGCTAAAGGTGGAAGAAATGTTATCATTGCGCACTTAAGACATTTATTGGAGCATAATGAAACAGTCTACTACAATGAAGCTGTTCAATATCTAAATGATAATGGGATTGAAAATCCTTTAAATGGAGACACATTACAACAGCAACAATTCAGCGGATGCCCGGGCTCAAAAGCTATAAGTTTTGAAAGCACAGATACTAAAAATTTAGAATCGGGCAAAAGGCAATCACACTTAACGCAATGGCCAATCCAGCTTCATCTTGTTTCACCTTTTGCACAGTATTATAAAAATTCAGATTTACTTCTTGCTGCAGATTGTGTTGGATTTGCTTATGCAGATTTTCACAAGGATTTCTTAGAAGGAAAAAGCATAGCAATTGCATGTCCAAAGTTAGATTCAAACAAACATGTTTATCTTGATAAACTTACCTCGATGATAAACGAATCTAACATCAAATCAATAACTGTACTCATTATGCAGGTTCCCTGCTGCGCTGGACTGTTGCAGCTAGCACAATTAGCAAATGATTCCGCAAACAGAGAAGTACCGATTAATACAGTGGTGATTGGAGTTAACGGAGAAATATTGGAAGAAACATTAGTTGCTTAATTGCCATTATCGTTTTTAACCTACTATCCTTTAACAACACCCAGGGGTTTCAATTTAACAATAGGTTTAATAAGATCTAATTCGGATTCAATAACTTCATCGATATCTTTATAAGCAAGCGGAGATTCTCCAAGATCAAATAAATTTTTTCCCTTCTTTATTTTACCAAACTTCTTTAGTTTACTCCAGCGATCGAAAACGATTCCCTCCATCGCTTCATCGCATTCCTCTTTTGTAAGATTTCTGCAAGCTTGCATTCTTCCCATCTTTCTCCCAGCTCCATGAGAACAAGATTGAAATGAGTCTGCATTTCCAAGCCCTTCAACTATATAAGATGAGGTTCCCATAGACCCGGGAATAATTCCCTTTTCACCCAGCTTAGCAGAAGTTGCGCCTTTTCTGTGTACCCAAACCATTTTTTCAAAATGATTTTCTAATGCAGCATAGTTATGGTGGATATTTGTTTCTTCAAGAAACTCTATATTTCCTAGTGTATTAATAACTGCTTGTTTAAATGCTTCCATCATTAATCTTCTGTTCTCTTTTGCATATTCCATTGCGAAGTTCATATCTCTGATATAGTCATTTCCTTCTGCTGAATCGGTTCTGAAGAATGCAAGATCTCTGTCCGGCAATTCATCATTGTACTGATGGTTTAATTGTTGTGCTAATTTATGATAGTAAGTAGCGATTTTGTTTCCAAGATGCCTTGATCCTGAATGAAGCATCAACCAGAGATATCCATCTTGTGATTGCTGGATTTCAATAAAATGATTTCCACCTCCAAGCGTACCAAGATTCTTAAATGCTAAATTCCAGGTAGCTTTATCAAACCAGGCTGGTAATTTTGGATTATTGTAATCACCAACTTCTTCACTAACTCCTATGCTTTTTAAGTACGCAGGAAATCCATCCCATTGCTTTGGAGATTTATGAGATTTACCTTCTCCAACAGGAACCTTTTCTTTAACATTGTTAAGAATATTTCTGATAATTTCTTTGTCTACAATATCACTTGCGGTAAAATCAGTTCTGATAGCTCCCATCCCGCATCCAATATCAACTCCAACTGCATTTGGAATAATTGCATTTTCTGCAGCAATAACTCCACCGATTGGCATTCCATAGCCAACATGAGCATCAGGCATTAATGCAACGTGATTTTGAGTGACAGGATGATTGGCTAAGTTTTTAGCCTGATTAAAAGCATCGGGTTCAATTTCATCACACCATGATTTTATTGGAATCTTAAGTGACTTATCTTCTTTAATCCATTTCATATTTCCCTATAAAATTTTAATGTAAGTTAAAATAGTCTGCGTGGTAGGACTCGAACCTACATTTTCCCGGCTCCTAACCGGCACGGATAACCAATTCCCGTCACACACAGATGTATCATTAATAAGGTATGAAAATTTCAAACCAAATTAAATATTTAAAACTTATTTGTACCGCCAATGGGACTCGAACCCATATTGCCCAGATTGAAATTCTGGCTTCCTATTCCAATTAGAAGATAACGGCTTGCGTGACATGTGGGAGTCGAACCCCTTCTCCTGATAGACAGTCAGGTGTGTTACCGTTACACCGCATATCACTTTGCGGAAGACAAAGGAATCGAACCTTCGTAACCATTTATCTGGTTAAGTTGTTTAGCAGACAACCCCTACAAACCAACATTAGGCTATCTTCCATTTGTGGACGAGAAGGGAGTCGAACCCTTAACTTTCGGATGCAAACCGAGCGCTTTCCCAATTAAGCTACATGCCCATCAGTACTGTGCAAAGGATTTGAACCTTTTGCTCCTGGATGTAAGCCAGGTGTTTTGCCAATTCAACTACCACAGTATTTGCGGAAAGAGTAGGATTCGAACCCACACACCCATGGGGGCAAACTGTTTTCAAAACAGTCTCCGCTACCCTGAATCTTTCGGATTATCTTTCCATTGTCCTACGGGTTGGACTCGAACCAACTTTCTTTCGTGTATCAGACGAATGCTTAGACCAGTTAAGCTTCCGTAGAATTTTTTGTCCCACCGATAGGATTCGAACCTATATCATTTCGGGTAAAAACCGAAAGCATTGCTCTTTTATGCTACGGTGGAGCAGTGAGAGCAGCAGGAATCGAACCTGCACTATGCCGTTTTTGAAACAGCTACCTCTGCCGATTGGGTTACACTCTCAAAGTAGGAGTCATAGGATTCGAACCTATACTTACACGGTCTTAAACCGCGTGCCTCTGCCTATTGGGCTACACTCCCATCAGAACTCTCTGTAGGAATCGAACCCACATCAAACTGCTTAGAAGACAGTTGCATTATCCTTTATGCTAAGAGAGTATTTGAATCGTTATAAGGATTTGAACCCTAATCTCCCGGTTCGTAGCCGGGTATCTTATCCGTTAGACGATAACGATATTAGGCCTAAGCAAGGATTCGAACCCTGTTCTTCGGTTTACAAGACCGCTGCATCACCAATTATGCTTCAAAGGCAATTGTACAAGTAGAAGGACTCGAACCTTCAAGCCATTTCTGGCAGTAGTTTCTAAGACTACCGTGTATACCAATTCCACCATACTTGCCTGTTGGGTGTAAGCTAAGATTCGAACTTAGTCCGATTGGGTCACGGCCAATCATGCTGCCATTACAACACAAACACCATTTAATAATATTCAAAGCTTATCCTTAGCATCAAGTTCTACGGGTAGGAATTGCACCCACTATCGCCCGGATATAAGCCGGGTGCATATACTAATTATGCTTCCGTAGAGTAGCGGGTATTGGATTCGAACCAATGATCTTTAGCTTAT
>CBDUAV010000093.1:0-10827 GCA_965365225.1 uncultured Ignavibacteria bacterium
AAACTTTTGAACCCGGCTCAATTAGATTTACTAAACAGGTTTCCATCCCCACTGAACCAGGTGCAGATACTGCAAATGTAACCTCATTATTTGTCTGGAAGGCATATTTCAGTAGCTCTTTAATTTCATCCATCAGCTCGATGAATTTTGGATCGAGATGACCAATTGTTGGACGTGCCATTGCTTCAAGTACTCGGGGGTGAACGTTAGAGGGACCAGGTCCCATTAAAATTCTTTTTGGGGGAGAGAAGGGCTTCATTAAATTCCTTTATTTAATAAGTGATGCTTTTGTTAAAATATTTTTCAATTCATTTTTTTTAATTTCATTAAGTGGTTCAAGAGGATTTCGCGGATTTCCACCATAAAATCCAACCATATCAATAGCAGCTTTTAGTCCTGCTGCTCCATATGTTGATGTAATTGCCTGATTAACCGGAATCAATATTGATTGTAAATATTCTGCTTCTGTAAGTTTTTCATCATTAAACAATTCAAAAATGCTGATACATTCTGCTGGAGCTACATTGGCAAGAGCAAGCACACCGCCTTTTGCACCTTCAATTAATGCTGGAAGGAGTACGGATCCTGTGCCTGCAAGTATTACAAAATCTTTTCGAACATTTTTTATTATCTGTCTTAACTGGTTCACACTTGTAGTACTATCTTTAATACCAGCTATATTTTGATGTTCTGATAATTGAGCTATCGCTTCAAAACTTATGTTAACACCTGTAAACTTTGTTACATTGTAAATAATCAAGGGGATTTTAACCGTGTCCGCAACTGCAGTGTAATAGTTAACAAAAGCTTTGTTCGTCATTTCATTTTTGAAGAAATGAGGAGTAATTACAAGCGCAAAATCCGCACCTTCTGCTGCTGCTAAGTTTGTTAATTCAATTGTGCCTTTTATTGATTCGAGTCCGGTGCCTGCTATTATTTGTTTTTCAGCTAATGCGTGCTCCCGGACCGTGCTGATAAGTTTTAATTTTTCATCAGCAGTAAGAAATACAGCTTCACCATTTGAACCACCTACAACATAACCGCTCAAATTAAATTGATTGTACCTGTTTATATTTGATTTTAGATCCTGATATGATATTTCATTATTTTTGAATGGAGTTGTTAAAGGAGGATAAATTGCTTTTAATGATTTCATTAAATTTATTATAAATTATAAGTTAGACGCTTTAATTGAATAAATTTTTTAATACAAATCCAACATTTGCCGGTCTCTCCGCAAGTCTGCGCATATACCACGGATACCAATGCTCACCATAGCTAATCAAAGTCCTGACTTTATAACCCTCTAAAGCCAGTCTATATTGTTCAGCAGTTTTAATTCCATAGAGCATTTGAAATTCGAGCTTATCATTACTAAGATTTATTTTTTTTGCTTCATTTTTAATATGCTCCTGAATATACAAATCGTGAGTAGCAAACGCCACCCGAATTCCTTTTTCAGATATCTGGTTTAAAAGATAGCTGGATATCAATAAATAGTTTTTATTAACATCCTTCAACTTTTTAAAAGCTACTGACTCCTGTTCTTTATAGGCACCTTTAACCAATCTTATCCAGGGATTTATCTCTAACATATTTTTGATGTCGTCCATTGTACGGTAAAGGTACGCTTGCAAACAGAGTCCAATATTTTCATGGTTGACTTTTAATTTTTTATAAATCTCAATTGTTTTATCAACGTATGAACTATCTTCAATATCAATAAACACAGTATTATTCAGATGTTTTGCTCTTTCAATTATAATATCAATATTACTGAGCGTATTATCAAATGATTGGTCAAATCCCAATTGTGTAAGCTTTAATGAGATTTCTGTATTTAATCTTTCTTCATTTATCTTTTCAAGCAAATTAATATAGTTCTCTGTATTGTCTTCTGCTTCCTTTAATGATGATATATTCTCTCCAAGATAAGTAAAAGTGGTTGCGATGTTTTGCTTAAAAAGGTTCCTAGCTGCAGCAATTGCATCCTGCTCCGTTTCACCCGGCAGAAATCTTTTTACAGCCTTCTGTACAAATTTCATTTTCGGAATTCGTTGCTTCAACCATTTATTTCTTGAAGCCCACAAAAGAGTATTTCTGCTCAATCCCATTCTATTTAATTAAGATTAATTCTTTTTGTGGGACTGATAACCATTCAGCTCCGGCTTCTGTAACTACAACCATTTCTTCGACAGTTGCAATACCTCGATTCGTAACTCTTAATCTTGGCTCGATTGTAAAAACCATACCTTCCTCTAAAAGTTGAAATGGTTTCTGCGCATATTTTTCCCAGGGTGGACCGAGCAGGGCAGTACCATCATGCGAAAATCTTCCAACCTGATGACCCAGCCCGTGTGGAAATTCTTCATAGCCATTTTCTATTACAATATTTCGTGCGATTGCATCAATATCTTTTGCAACTATTCCAGGTTTCATAGCTTGTTTAGATTTTTCAATTGAATTAATAATTGTATTAAATCCTTTTTGAACATCAGTTGGAGCTGTGGTTTCATTGTCATCGAGAATATAAAAAGTCCGTTGCAGATCAGAGCAGTAGCCATTTACCTTTACACCAAAGTCCATATTAAGAACGTGACCTCTTTCAACTTTTTTATCAGTAGGTGAGTAATGGGCTTCGGCTGTTTCTGGACCTGTAAAAACAGCCGGGCAAACCATTGGTTCCCAGGCAAATTCCAATTTTCTTTTTTCCACCTCATTTTTCATAAAAGTAGCAATTTCTTTTTCAGTTTTTCCTGGTTTGATGAATCCGGCTGTTAGTTCAAAAATTTCTTCTGTATGTTTTATTGCAGCTTTAATATTTTGAATTTCACTGATAGTTTTTCTTTCACGGAGCGCAGAAACAATTCTTTCTGCAGAAACTATCCTATCGTTCATTCCTATCTCATTCAATATATTTTGCATAGTTAAAAACATACCGTGAGTAATTCCATCAGCTATTTCACTTCCTTCGGAAAAATTAAGTGCAATTTTATCAGGATTGATTTCTTTCATCACCTTTTGAAAAAGATCTTTTATTCCTTCAACAAAAGAAATAACTTCATCATAAGCACCGGTGTCTTCAACTGTTTGCTTATCATATCTTCCTACAATTGCAATTGCCTTACCATCTTTGGTGATGATAAACGCCGAATGCCACGTAACATCGGCGGATACTAAAAATGCAAGTGTCGGATCTCCATTTATCTGACTCTCCCGGACAAATGTTATCCAGCAATCGACATTAAACTCTTTCAATAGATTTTTAGCTTGTTCTACTTTTTCTTTAATGAGCATAATTAAACAATATTTTGTTATGAGAATTTATTAAAGATATGAATTGCACAGATTAAATCCTGTGCTGCATTACCAACGGATTTAAATAAAGTTAATTCTTTTTCAGATGAACTTCCTGGTTTTTTATTCTGTAAAACTTCTCCAATTTCAATAAGATTAATATCATTTCCTTCCTCAATTGGAATAATTAAATCACCTGCTTCCTTTAAGCAAGCTTCTTTAGAATCAACAAAAACACTTGATCTTTTCAACGTCTCTGTGGGAATTTCTCTTTTTGTTGGTTGATAAGAACCGATTGCATTTATGTGCGTGCCACCTGAAATATATTTATCATCAAAAACTGGAACGGAAGAAGTTGTTGCAGTGCAGATTATTTGTACATCTTTTGGAACATTTTGAGCATCACTAATTTGAATTGTTATACCAAGTTTGCTTTCCATTTCATCTTTATACAATTCTGCTTTTGATTGAGCTTTTTCAAACAGATAAACTTTTTTTATTTCTCTTACTTCACAAATTGCTTTGAGCTGATGCTTTGATTGTACACCTGCACCAAATATTGCTGCAATTGAAGATTGAGGATTTGATAGCAATTTAGTTGCAAGTCCGGTTGCTGCGCCTGTCCTGATTGCTGTTAAATTTTCAGCATCCAGGATTGCAAGAGGTTTTCCGTTTTCTGAATCAAACAGAATCATCAATGCATGAATAAAGGGAAGATCTTTTGCAGGATTATCACGATTAAGCGATACTATTTTTACGCCGTATTTTTTATCATCACTGGAATAAACAGGCATTATGAGTGAATCCGCTTTAACTTCCGGCATATCAAGATTAATTCTTTGCGGGATTGTTACAATTTTATTTGTGATTTGAATGAAAACTTTCTCCATTAGTTCAATGGCTTCATTCATTGGAAGTAATTCTTTTACTTTCTCATCTGTAATAAATGGGATATTATTTCGCATAGCTAACGGAGGATAAATCCTTCTTTTAGTGGATCTTTGGGATCAATTAAAAATTCGTGCTTGCCTGTAATGAATGCATAACCTTCAACTTGAGGAATTACCGCATCGTATTCTCCAAGCCTTATTGTTTGATGCACACTGCCGGTAAACTTTGTTCCAATTATGCTTTCAATAATCATTTGATCATTTAATCCAATTTCACCTTTAGCAAAATGTAACGCCATTCTTGCACTAACGCCAGTTCCTGTAGGGCAGCGATCCACTTCACCTTCCGCAAATATGCAAACGTTCCTGCTGTCTGCATCTTCGTTATGAGCATTGCCATAAAATATTGTTCCATAAAGAAAGCTTAAGTCTTCTTCAAATGGATGTTTTACCGGGAAGCTTCTCATCACTGCATTTTTAATTGCCATGCCTCTTTTAATCAATACAGGGAAATTTTTCTCTTTCAATCCAATTCCGAGCTTATCCGCATTTACAAATGCATAGAACGCTCCTCCAAAAGCAATATCAAATTTTACTTTTCCGATTCCCACAACCTCAAATTCGAGATCTGTTGTTAAAACAAAGGAAGGAACATTATGAAAATAAACTGATTCAACTTCTCCATCCTTCACTTTTGCAAAAGAGGTTACTAATCCTGCCGGTGTATCAATATTAATTTGTGTAATTGGTTCTTTCAATTCAATCATTCCTGTCTGAATAGCAACTTTCGTGAGTGCTATTATTCCATGACCACACATAGTACTGTAACCTTCATTGTGAAGAAACAAAACTCCAAAATCTGAATCCTCTAGTTCGGGTTCTGTTATTATAGCGCCGTACATATCCGCATGACCACGCGGTTCAAACATTACTGC
This sequence comes from uncultured Ignavibacteria bacterium, assembly GCA_965365225.1. GTDB lineage: Bacteria > Bacteroidota > Ignavibacteria > Ignavibacteriales > Ignavibacteriaceae > IGN2. The sequence continues at coordinate 5,123 of CBDUAV010000093.1, forward strand.
TTTACGCAGGTGATCAAAGTTTTCCTTCATATATTTTCTTTTTTCGAGAATGGTTTTGCCTTTTATTTCGGGCAATCCTCCGAGGATGATTCTTAATGGTTCACCAGCAGTGTGCGCATCAATGGTTTTTATTTTTAGCCAGTCTTCTGATGCATTCCAGTCTGAAAGATTATTGATTGAATTCTTAATAATTGATGACATCTTTAGCTACTCATTAATGATTTGTATTAATTTATATTATAAAACAAGTGTTGAAGTTCCTTTAACTTTCAATTAATTTTAAACATATCAAATCTAAAAGAGGGATAAATCATGCCTAAATATACTCTCACAATAAACCAAAAGAAACAAACTGTTGATGTTGATAAAGGCACTCCGCTACTCTGGATTTTAAGGGACAATCTAAATTTAACAGGAACTAAATACGGATGCGGAGAAGGAATCTGCGGTTCATGCGTTGTGCATATTGATGGAAAAGTGGATCGTGCGTGTATTCTTAATGTAGAAGATGTTGTTAATAATTCAATTACTACCATTGAAGGATTAGCCGAACAACCGAATCATCCGATCTTTAAAACCTGGATTGAGTTAGAGGTGATGCAATGCGGTTATTGTCAACCGGGACAAATAATGACGTTAGCTGCAATGCTTGAAAAAAATCCAAAACCATCAAGAAAAGAAATTGATGATGCAATGGATAATGTTCTTTGTCGCTGTGGAACTTATCAGCGAATACGGAAAGCTGTTGATAAATTAGTCGAGGAGGGGCAGTGATGAAAAGTTCAAAAATAAAACGTCGTGAATTTATAAAAGTAGTCGGTTTAAGCGGAGGTGGATTATTTCTTGCTTCTTATGTTCCATTTCAGGATGCTTTAGCTAAACCCGGCGATGATCCAAAAATATTTACGCCGAGTGTTTATTTGAAAATAGATTCAAATGGGATTGTAACAATTATTGTTCACAGATCAGAGATGGGGCAGGGTGTTAAAACTGCACTTCCGATGCTTGTTGCTGAAGAGTTGGAAGTTGATTGGGAAAAAATCGTGATTGAGCAAGCCGATGCAGACAAAAAATATGGAAGTCAAACAACAGGCGGAAGCACAAGTATCAGAAGAAGCTGGGAACCCCTGCGAGTTGCAGGTGCTACTGCACGTGTAATGCTGATAACTGCAGCGGCTAATAAATGGAATGTTGCAATTGAAAATTGCGAAGCTGAAAAAGGTTTTGTTATTAATAATCTAAACAACGAAAAATTAAGTTACGGTGATCTGGTTGAAGAAGCATCCAAATTGCCCGTTCCGAAAGGCATTAAGCTAAAAGATCCAAATGATTTTAAGATTATTGGTAAAAGAGTCCATAGAGTTGATACACCTGATAAGATTTACGGTATTGCAAAATTTGGAATTGATATAGTGATACCCGGAATGTACTATGCGGCTGTTAAGCGTTGCCCAACATTTGGCGGGAGAGTATCAAATTTTGATGCAACAAAATCGAAATCACTTTCTGGAGTTTTTGATGTTGTGCAAATATCAAATGGAGTTGCGGTAATTGCTGATTCAACCTGGCGTGCTTTAAATGGAAAAGATGCACTTAATGTTGACTGGGATTTAGGACCGAACTCGCAAATCAATTCGAAAGATATTCATAACGAGTTAGTTAAAAAATCAAAAACGGACGGTTTTAAATTTCAAAGCAGAGGAGATGTTGATACGGAGGTTGAGGGTGAAAAATTACTGGAGGCAGTTTATGAAGTTCCTTTTATTGCTCATGCTCCAATGGAGCCGATGAACTGTGTTGCAAAATTTGAGCACGGTAAAGCAGAACTTTGGGCTCCGACACAAAATCCGCAAAATGCGAGAAGCGAAGTTGCTAAAGCACTAAGTATAAGCGAAGATGATGTAACAGTTCACGTTACTCTAATGGGCGGTGGATTTGGAAGAAGATTAGTTAGTGATTTTGCAGTTGAAGCAGCAGAAATTTCAAAAGCCACAGGAAAACCAGTTAAGCTTACATGGACACGTGAAGAAGATATGAAATTCGGATGGTATCGTCCACCGAGCATGCACACTTTAAAAGGTTCAGTTGATAATGAAGGGAAGCCATTAAAATTTTCGCATCACGTAATTGCTCCTTCAATAATCCAGATGCGGTTTTCACCGAATCTGCCGCCTCATCAATACGATATTTTTGAGGGCACTGATAACATCGAATATCAAATACCGAATTTTAAAATTGCCGGAACAGTAATTCCAACCCACGTGCCTATTTCGTGGCTGCGATCTGTTTACAATACCCAGAATCCATTTGCAATTGAATCGTTCATTGATGAGATGGCTTCGGCAGCTTTTATGGATCCGGTCGAATTCAGAAGGAATATGCTTCCGGATGATTCAAGGCTAAAAAATGTTTTAAATGTTGCTGCAGAAAAATCCGGATGGGGAATTGGAAAAATTCTCCCTAAAGGACGGGGAAGAGGGATTGCGTTGTTTAAAGGATATGATAGTTTTTGTGCGCAAGTTGCTGAAGTTACAGTAAATGGAAATGATTTAGAAGTTAATAGAATTGTTGCTGTAATTGATTGCGGCATTGTTGTTAATCCCGATCTTGTTGAATCTCAAATGGAGGGCTCAATAGCGTTTGCTTTATCGGCTGCATTGAAGGGTAAAATTACAATTGAGAATGGTGGAGTCAAAGAAAGCAATTTTGATGATTATGAAATTCTCACTTACAACGAAATGCCGAAAGTTGAATTTCACTATATTAAAAATAATTACAGCGTTGGTGGAGTTGGTGAAGTAGGAGTTCCGCCATGTGCGCCTGCATTGTGCAATGCGATATTTGCAGCAACAGGTAAGAGAATTAGAAAGTTACCAATAAAGTTGAGTTGAACTAAACGAGGATGTCACATTTATCACGTGACATCCCAAATCTTTATTATATTGGCCAGAGCCAGCCAAAAATTCCACCGGTGAAAAGAGCATAAATCAATCCATCAAACATAGATTTGAAAGTGGCAGACCAGCCTCTTTTATACCAGATACTATTCTGCAAAAGAGCCAGACTATAACCTACAAATGCAGTAGCTCCAGCAAATCTGAAAACTGCTAAATAGTGTGAGCCAGCTGGTAATGCATTACCAGCAATATACGCAGCAAATATTCCGACGATGATTGAATAAATAAACCACAATGTAAGCTCTTTCCCCATATTTGGTGGTCCGTTTTTAGTAATTGTCATCATTCCAACCGGACCTTGTTTCATCTTTTCAATAAATTCTGTTGACTTCATATCTTTCATACTATTTGCACGCGGAAAGCTGTAATTTCCTTCCGGCAGATTGTGCTTACCCAAATCATCCAAAATCTGTTTCTCATTCGGGAGAGCAGAAAAATCATTTTTATGATAACCTAATATCATGTGTATAATTGAGCTTAATATAAAAGTTGCAACCGCAGAAAGCAGTATGGGCAGCCAAAGAGAAAGAATTGAAACCATTTTATCTCCTCCAATTTGTTAATTGATGATTTGAATTAACCCTCTGTAACTAAGATAATAAAAATGAAATATGATTTGAAATGAGAATTAAGAATTTTTTTTTGATTATAGTTCAAATAATAAAAACCCCTGCTTATTTTTTTTAAGCAGGGGCTGTTCAAAGAAAATAAGTCGTTGGATTTATTTAATTAATATCATTTTCTTGGTTTGAGTGTAGTTATTAGTATTAATTCTGTAAATATAAGTGCCACTTGGTAAATTATCGGCATTGAATTCTACTGTGTGAATACCTGGCTCTTTAACTTCGTTTACTAGGTCTTCTATTTTTTCTCCAAGGAAGTTAAAAATTGATAAATTGATAGCGCTACTTTCTAATACTGAAAATCTAATTGTAGTTGAAGGATTAAAAGGATTTGGATAATTTTGGCTCAATTCGAATTCCTGTGGTGAACCCAGGTCGATCTCAATGATTTTCGAATATTCAAACTGTCCATCTGTGTCCAATTGTTTTAAGCGATAAGAATAATTTCCTGCTGTCACATTACCATCAATAAAGGAATAATCCTTCGGTGAATTTGAGTTTCCGTGTCCCTCCACAAATCCTAACAAAATCCAATTGTCATTCTGAGTGGAACGAAGAATCTCAAATCCATAATTACTCACCTCAGTTTCTGTTCTCCATTTAAGTTTTACCCCATTTTCTAAAATAACCGCTGAGAAAGAAGAAAGTTCTACGGGTAGTGGATTTGTTCCGACCCATAGTATGTTTCCGTTTAAATCAAGTGTTCCATTAGTTTCAGTAAATGTTTCAACTGCCAAATTAGATGAAAGCTGAATTGTCCCTGATGGTTTGTCGATTACTAGATTATAGAAAGTGTTAGTTTCTGGTAAAGGATCGGAAGCACTTGAAATTGTCTGGTCACCACTTCCATTAAAAGTGAATGTCGCATTGGAACTCATATCAAAACTGGGATTATTGTTTACAAAGCTACCTGCAATTTTAATATTATTCCCATCCTTATTATCAAAGTTTGGGCGAACACCATCATCAATTTCAATATTAAAAAATTGATTACTACCTTTCTCAAATGCTCCACCATCTGCTACAGGACTAAATAGGACTGTACCACCAGTCGAGTTAAATATTCCTACATTTGCCCAGTCTTTTTTCATTTGTAATGTGCCGCCAGTTTGGTTATAAATGCCGGCAGGATCTTTTTCAATCTCCAGGTTATCATTTAAAGAAAGAGTACCACCTGATTGAGTAAAAGAAGCACCCGATTTAATAGCTAATTTTTTTATAGAGTACGTTCCAGAACTTAGAATAGGGAATATGCCACCACTTGGCGAAGTTGGAATTAACATATCGTGCTCTGATGTGGAAGGTCCAGGTGGGGTTCCTGACCAATTGGCTGCATCTGACCAATCGGTACTTACCTCACCTGTCCACGTTCCAGTTGCAAGAATTTCACTGGGAATAAAAAGTACTATTACTAAGGTTGTCAGAAAAATCTTAAATATTTTGTACTCTCTAGGCTTTGCTTTTAATCTAAAGTTAAAAAATTGCATTTTTTTCACCTTTTTCGTTTCATTAACCTGGATTAAGCACAAAAACACTGCCATTTCTAGCGAAGCAGGTATTAATGAAAATAGCCAAAAATCAAAAAATTTTAAGCTAAAATTACTTGCTAGATAATGAGGAAATCGAAGATATGACTAAATGGAAAAAGTGGGAAAAATAGACGTCATCTATGTCACTGAGCGGGGATTGGGAAAGAAATTGATAGATATCTTTTAATAACTCATATGCTCGGTTCTTTTTATTATTTCTTCCTGCAGTTCTGGTGTTAGATCGACAAAGTAATCACTGTAACCTGCAACACGTACAATTAAATCCCTGTAATTTTCAGGATGCTGTTGTGCATCCCGCAGTGTATCAGCATCAATTACATTAAATTGTATGTGGTGCCCATCCATTTTAAAATAAGAGCGAATAAGTGAGACAATTTTATCCATTGATTCATCATTTTCAAAAATCTGCGGAGTGAATTTTTGATTCAGCAAAGTACCACCAGTTCGCAAGTGATCAATCTTTGCAGCAGATTTTAGAACAGCAGTCGGTCCGTTTACATCTGCACCCTGGACTGGTGATATTCCTTCTGATACCGGAACGCCTGCGAGTCTTCCATCCGGTGTTGCGTTTGTAA
>CBDUAV010000094.1:0-10689 GCA_965365225.1 uncultured Ignavibacteria bacterium
CTTTTGAGTTTATAATTTCTTAGCAGTTTGACGACAGCTTTTTGAGTGCTTAAATTCCTTCCTAAACCGGGACCAATAACTACAACATCAGCCCAATGAATTTTATTATCTAACTCACTAATATTATTTTCCCTTAAAATTTCAGAATCATCATCTTCATATCCTTTTACAACTACTTCACCTAATTTTTTATGAACGAAGGAACGAATGGAATTTGGAAAAGCCAAAACTGAAGCCCCTGCCCCGATTTTCAATGCAGATGTTGCGGTTAGAACGGCAGCACCGGGCAACGAGCCGGAGCCTGCAAGTGTGAAAACTTTTCCAGCAGAATACTTATGAAGATTTTTTTCTTTTGGAGGTAAACCATTTAATGCATCTTCCGGTTCGATTAGAAAATCTAATGGATTGTATTTACAGTATAAATCATTTGGTATTCCAATCCCGCCTTTTTCAACTTCACCTGAGTTAACATATCCATTTTCAAAAAACAAGCCGCGTTTAAGTTCACCAAGTGTAATGGTAAAATCAGCTTTGAAGCAAATTTCAGCGTAGCCCGTATCAGCATTTAATCCTGTTGGAATATCAATTGAAGCTTTAATGCTTTTCTGTTTGTTAAGGTTTTTTATTATTGAAAGATAAGGCTCACGAAGACCACCTTTGGTACCGCTACCTAAAAGTGCATCACAAATAATATTGCATTTGTATAAGGCTGTTAGTGAAGAAACGGATTTATATTTCTGCAGCTTTATGTTTTTGTTTGAAGCAGCAAGTTTTTTCAAAATCAAAAAATTGAATTTACAATCTGCTGAAAATTCTGATACAGAGCCTAAATAAATAACCGTAACATTGTACCCATCATTCGCAAAATGCCGGGCAGCAGCAAATCCATCACCGCCGTTGTTTCCCTTACCGCAAACAAATCCGATCGATTTAACTGAAAAATTTTCAGTTCTTTTTTTTATGAATTTGAAAATTCCGCGGGAAGCATTTTCCATTAAAACAATGCCAGAAATTCCAAGCTTTTTTACAGCATACTCGTCAATTTTTCGTATTTGATCGGTGGTATAGAGTGGAATCATTTTTTAATAAGCTATTCTTTTGGTTACATCAAAGTAAAATATAACCATAATTATTACATGTACGAAGTAATCAAATCCAAAAGTGATCCGGGGAAAATTCCAAGAGCAATAATTAAGAGAATTGAAATCATCACACCTAACAATCCACTGTAACTTTTTGCGGGAATTTCTTCAGACTCGCCTTCTTTAAAGTACATTAGCACAACTACTCTTAAATAAAAATAGACACTTATAACACTTGAAATAATTCCGATAATTGCTAACCAGGTTAATCCTGATTTTATCGCAGCAATAAAAACATAGTATTTTCCAAAAAATCCTGCCATAGGTGGAATGCCCGCAAGTGAAAACATACAGATGGCAAGCAATGCTGCCAGCAAAGGATTCCTATTTCCTAATCCGGAGTAAGAATCCAGATCCAAGTTCGTTTCATTTTCTCCTTCAACTAATGAGACTATTCCAAATGCGGCAAGATTCATAAAAGTATATACGGTAAGATAAAACATTACGCCGGCAACACCTTCTGAACTGCCTGCAGCTAATCCAATTAACATATAGCCCGCGTGAGAAATTGACGAGTACGCAAGCATTCTTTTAATGTTGCTTTGTGCAATAGCTACAATGCTTCCAAACAACATTGAAAAGACTGCAAGTATTGCAATATAGGGAGAGAAAATACTATTTGGTAAGCCGTCAAATAACGCCGCCAAAGCAGCTATTATAGCTGAAAAAGCTGCAGCTTTGCCAACTGTAGAGAACAATCCTGCAACCGTGGTTGGTGAGCCCTCGTAAACATCCGGCACCCACATGTGGAACGGAAATGCTGCTATCTTAAAAGAAAATCCTATTAAAAATAATAGCACGCCTGCAACGAAGAGAATATTATCCGTAAGTTTGGTAAAATTTGCTGTTATAATATCAATTGAAGTAGATTGTGCTGAGCCGTAAATGAGGGCAATTCCGTAAACTAAAAATCCTGTAGCAAAAGCACCGAGCAAAAAATATTTAAGTGCACCCTCAATTGCTTTCTCTTTTTTCCGGTTTACACCTGCAAGCACATAAAATGGGATTGACATAACTTCCAAACCGAGGAATATCATAATTAAATCTTTAGCACCAGCCATCAGCATCATACCTAAAACAGCAGCTTGTATTAGAATGTAATACTCGCCATAGTTCATTCCATATTTTTTTGTGTAATCGACAGAGAGTAAACAAACTAAAGCAGCACCTATATTAAAAATAAAATAGAAAATATTTGTTGTCCCACCTGTTGAAAGCATATTCTGTAATACAACGGATTGTATATCTGCGTAAAAAAGTGAATAAAAAGCTGCGGATAAAAATAAAACGATTGAAAACCATGGAAGTACTGCTTCACTTTTGCTGTAGTACATTTCTAAAACAACTGATATAAGAATTCCCGCTCCTATTATGATGAGCGGAAGCATATTCAGAAATTCCTGTGCGTTTGTAAACATGGTTACTCTATAAAAATTATTTTTTCATCCAATTGTTCAATTTCAAGAACATGATTTTTGATTGGATTTAAAGCAATTGAAATGTGATTTTTAACTTCAAAAACATCTTCTCCTTTTTCAACAACTATCAACTTAATTTTCTCATATTTCCCAACAGATTCGCCAAGATCTTTATAATCATGAAAATAAATTTCCATAAAATCTTCTGTTTCTGATATGTGTACACCTTTACAGCAAGGACTAAAATCTGTGATCAAATCTCTTTCTATATTAAGTTTTAGAATATAGCAGCTAAACGGAAGAAGCACCCGATTGCCGTAATGGAGACCGGTTAATTTTTTATCTAAAACTTCTCTAAGGGTTTTCATTTTTTAAACCTGATTATAATAAAAAATTGCCCATATTATTATGAAAATTGGAAGCAAAATTGGCAGCGAATACTTTATAAAATAACCGAAAAAGCTTGGCATTTTAATTCCAGCTTTTTCACTAATTGATTTAACCATAAAATTTGGACCGTTGCCAATGTATGTCATTGCCCCGAAAAATACTGCTGCAACTGAAATGGCTGACAGGTAAATTGGGTGAAGTTCAGCAAAGTTTATAACCTGACCCGCATCATTTACGTTCATTCCAAACTTACCCATTTCTGCACTTAGAAAGTTTAAATACGTAGGGGCATTATCTAAGAAAGCAGATAGAAATCCGGTAGAGAAGTAAAACATGCCGGGTGTAAGTCTATCACCTAAAAGATTTGCTTCATAGGAAATTAATTGAAGTGCTGGAATCATCGTAGCAAAAATTCCAACAAATAAGTATGCTACCTCTTTGATAGGCTCAAAGTCAAATTCGTTTGCTTGAAGAATTTCATCATCAGCAGTTTGATAAGACAGAAAAACAACTGCAAACATTATAATTTCTCTAATACCAATGGGAAGTGGAGCTAAACTTGGCACCCAGCTCATAACAGAAGGATCAATAAAAACAGAAATTACGATGATAGCCAGGTAAATAATGTTTTTCCCTCCTTTAAACTCAAACTTTCCACTGTATTGAACTTCTGCTTCAGGTTCTGATTTATTTCTGAAATCAATTATTACAAAAATTATCAGCAGAACAACCATTGTAGGAAGCCAAATATACCAAACGTGCTGAATTACCCAGAAAAATTCTACGCCCCTTAAAAATCCTAAGAACAAAGGTGGATCACCAATTGGAGTTAAAGCACCTCCAATGTTACTTACAAGAAAAATAAAAAATACAATATGGTATGGTTTTATTCTGTGTCTGTTCACTTTTATAAATGGTCTTATAAGAAGCATTGACGCACCAGTTGTGCCTATAACATTAGCAATACATGCACCGAATAATAATAGTCCGGCATTAAGCCAGGGTGTAGCTTTGCTATCAATATTTATAAATATGCCACCTGAAGCAACAAATAAAGAGGAGAGCAGTGCTATGAATGATAAATATTCAGCCGCAGTATGAATTAAGCTATGCGAATCTTGAAGAAAAACTAAATAGTAAGTAACAGTTACGGCCCCCAAAGCAATAGCAATTTTAGGATAATTAGTTTCCCAAAAACGATGATAAAACAGAGGACCAGTTGCAATCATTGCAAGCAACACTATAAATGGAAGAACCATATAAGGGCTTGGTAAAGAATGATGTTCCGCAGTTTCTTCCTTTATTACAGTGGATGTGCTTAATGTGTCGCTAACAATTTTGTTTTCTGCAATCACTGAAGATGATGTGAGAAGTAAAATAGAAAACAAGATTACGATTGTAATAGAAAACTTACTCATCAATTCGTAATTCCATTTTCTGTGGCTGAAGCACATTTTTAATTATAGTTTCGGAAGATTTATCGGATACATTTAAAAAAGTGCTTGGATAAATTCCAATCCAAACGATAAAGATAAAAATTGGAATGAGAACTAGTTTTTCTGTTCCAAATACAACTCTTTTGTACATCCAAAGTAAATAAACCGCTGCAAAAATAACCCCTGTTGCTGCAAAAACCGTGAACCACCAACTGCCCAAAACACTGGATTTAAATGCACCTACAAGAATTAAAAACTCACCAACAAAACCGTTTAAGCCGGGCAAACCAATTGATGAAAGCGAAGTAAACAAAAGTGCAAATGAAAAGAATGGAACTATTTTAGCAATTCCCCCGTAATCGGAAATTTTCCTAGTGTGAGTTCTTTCGTAAATCATTCCTACTAAAAGGAAGAGTGCTCCTGTAGACAACCCGTGATTTATCATTTGAATTACTGCCCCTTGCACTGCTTCCTGATTTAAAGCAAATATTCCAAGGATTACAAAACCAAGATGTGAAACTGAGGAATACGCAACAAGTTTTTTCATATCAGTCTGAACCATTGCTACTAGCGCACCGTAAATAATTCCAATAACTGCAAGAACAGAAATAATTCCTGCAAAATCAATAGAGGCCTGCGGAAAGAGTGGCAGATTGAATCTTAAAAATCCGTATGTCCCCATTTTAAGTAAAACGCCTGCAAGAATAACACTGCCTGCAGTTGGAGCTTCAACGTGTGCATCCGGCAACCATGTATGAAACGGAAACAGCGGGACTTTAATAGCAAAACTTAACGCAAATGCTAAAAACATAAAACCTTGCAGCGAACGTTCAATAGTTGGTCCTGTTTTGTATAATTCAAGAAGATTGGTTGTAAATCCTCCGAGCAAATCAGATGAGTAAACAGCAAGCCAGATGATGGCAACAAGCATTAGTAGGCTGCCTGCCATCGTGTAAATAAAGAACTTAATCGAAGCATAAATTTTTCTTTCGCCACCCCAGATTCCTATTATAAAATACATTGGGATAAGCATTGCTTCCCAGAAGATGTAAAATAAAAACATATCCAGTGAGACAAATACTCCAATCATTCCCAATTCAAGAACAAGCATAAAAAATGTAAACTCTTTTACTTTTTTTGTTATACCATTCCAGCTCGAAAGCAATGTCAAAGGTGTGATAAAAGTAGTGAGAAGAATTAATAGCAGGGACATACCATCAATACCAACGTGGTAACTGATATTAAGATCTTCAATCCATTTAAATTTATGAATAAACTGAAATCCTTCCTGCTGCTGATTAAAATTAAAATAAAGAATAAGCGAAAGAACAAAAACAATTAAGGATACACCTAATCCAAAATATTTTATAAATCGCTCGCTATTTTTATTTATAGCAATCACAGCCAGTGAGCCTATGAGTAAAACTAGAAGCAGATATGTTAACAGGAAATTTTGTTCCATCATTACACGCTGAGTATTATCCAAAAAAGTGCAATTAGAATTCCGATCACCATCACGAGTGCATAAGATTGTGCAACACCTGTCTGTATTTTTCTGATGCTTGCAGAAATATTATCCACTTGTTTTGCAAGCCAGTTAATTAATCCATCAATAAAAATATTATCACAAATTTTCCATAAAAATGATTCGGAGCCTTTTACAATTGGATTAACAACTGTTGTATCGTATACTTCATCAACAAAATATTTATTTAAAAGAAGATTGTATACGCCTTTGAAACTCTTTGAAGTATTTGCAGCAATCTGTGGATTTTTAAGATAAACATACCTTGCAAACCAAATTGCAGAAGCAGCTGCAATCACTGAAAAGATCATTAAAAGTAATTCTTCAAAATGCGAATGCGAACTGTAATTCATCAATTTAATTTCTGCAGATTTGAAAACCGGTGCAAGCCAGCTATGGAATAAGTTCCCGTGCTCACCTGAAAATATTTCAGGAATCCCAATAAATCCTCCGATAGCAGAAAGTATTGCAAGCACAATTAAAGGAATGGTCATCACTTTTGGGGACTCGTGTGGATGCTTTACTTGATGATCGAAATTTTCTTTTCCTTCAAAAGTCATAAAGTAAAGGCGAAACATGTAAAATGCAGTAAACAGTGCAGTAATTAATCCTATTATCCAGAAGACAATTCCAATATTAACATAAGAGAACCATAGAATTTCATCTTTACTAAAAAATCCTGATAGTGGTGGAATGCCTGATATTGCAACTGCGGCAACAAGAAAAGTTCCGTAAGTAATTGGCATATATTTTTTTAAGCCGCCGTATTTTCTAATATCCTGCTCTTCGCGCATTGAGTGTATTACAGAACCAGCACCTAAAAATAAGAGTGCTTTGAAAAAGGCATGTGTCATCACGTGAAAAATGCCTGCTGAGAATGCGCCCGCTCCCAAAGCAAGAAACATATAACCAAGCTGGCTTACTGTAGAATAGGCTAAAACTTTTTTAATATCATTTTGTACTAAACCGATTGTAGCAGCAAAGAATGCAGTGAACACACCTATAACGGCAATTAACATCATTATTGATGGAGCAGAAGCATAAATTATATTACAGCGCGCAACCATGTAAACTCCTGCAGTAACCATAGTTGCAGCGTGGATTAAAGCCGAAACCGGTGTGGGACCAGCCATTGCATCAGGCAGCCAAACATAGAGTGGAATTTGCGCTGATTTACCAGTTGCACCGATGAATAAAAATAATGCTATGAGTCCAAAAATGTATTCCGGAACATTAAATGAAAGAGCGCGTGAAAAAACATCAGTAAAAATTAGCGTTCCGAAGGTTGAGTAAATGAGAAACATTCCCAATAGAAATCCAAAATCTCCAATTCGGTTTACAACGAAAGCTTTTAAGCCAGCTGCTGCAGTTGTGCTCTTTTCAAAATCTTTATCGTACCAAAAACCAATTAATAAATATGAACATAATCCAACACCTTCCCAGCCTAAAAACATAACTAAAAAATTATCTGCAAGAACAAGATTCATCATAGCAAATATGAAAAGATTCAGATACGCAAAGAATCTCCAGACAGCTTTATCACCATGCATATAACCGATTGAGTAAACGTGAATAACAAATCCGACACCGGTTACAATTAATGACATAACTAATGAAAGCTGATCAACCTGATAGGAGAAACTTAAATCTAATCCTGCAACATCAAGCCAGGTAAAAAGAGTAACAAAATTTATTCTTTCATTTACAGGAAGAGCGAGTGTTTCAAAAAATGCAACCACGACAATTAAAAAAGAAATACCGATTACACTACTGCCAACAATTCCACTTAACTTTTCATTTTTAAGTTTTGCACCAATTGTTCCATTAAAAAGAAAACCGAAAAGTGGTAAAGCAACAGTGAGATAAATTAATTCAATCATTGAAAATCATTTACCATTTTAAAATGTTAATTTCATCGATATTTATTGTGAGTTTGTTCCTGTAGATTGCAATTATAATAGCTAGACCAACCGCAGCTTCTGCAGCAGCAACAGCCATGACAAAGAAAACGAAAAGCTGCCCAACTGTATCGCCTAAGTAGGATGAAAAGGTAATAAGTGTAAGATTTGCCGAATTGAGCATCAGTTCAACACACATAAAAACTACAATTGCATTTCTTCTTGTGAGGACACCAATAATCCCCACGGAAAACATAAACGCGCTAAGTATTAAATAGAATTCAATTGGAATCGACATAACTATTCGAATTTCTTTTTAGCTAAAACTAAAGCTCCTATTGTAGCAGCTAGTAATAAATAACCAACTGCCTCAAAGGGTAAAACGTAATTTGTAAAAAGCTCTTTGCCTATTTGTTCCACTGTACCTGCATTAACGCTTTTTGAAACTTCTCTCGTTATCTCTTCCGATGGTTGTGCTAGGAAAATCATATAGATTATCTGAATAAATACAAGTGCAACAATAACTACAGTAAAAATTTTAACGTATGGTTTGTGTTTAAAGAATTTTTTTTCGCTTTCAGGATTTAAAAGCATAATTACAAAAAGGAAAAATACCATGATAGCCCCGGCATATACGATAATTTGTGCTATCGCAATAAACTGAGCATTTAAAATAAGATAGAGTCCCGCTAGCGAAGCGAAATTAACAACAAGAAACAGCGCAGAAATAACAGGGTTTATTCTAGTAATTACCATCACAGCCGTTGTGGCGCAAATCGTACCAAAAACAATAAAAAGTATTAGTTCTAAACTCATCTGTTTTACAATGCTAAATTATGGAGTATTTCTATAAATCATTCTTGGAAAAGGAATAGCTTCACGCAAATGTTCCAATCCGCAAATCCAGCTTACGGTTCTTTCCAAACCAATTCCGAAACCTGCATGCGGAACTGAGCCGAATTTTCTTAAATCCAAATACCACTCAAAGACTTCTTTAGGAAGATTATGTTCTTTTATTCTTTTTAAAAGTTCATCAAGATCATCTTCTCTCTGGCTTCCGCCAATAATTTCACCGTAACCCTCAGGTGCTAAAACGTCAACCGCAAGAGCCAATTTGGGATTTTCTTCATCTCTTTTCATATAAAAAGCTTTAACTGCAGCAGGATATCGATGAATAATTACTGGTCTATCAAATTGCTGTACTATAACGGTTTCATCAGGCGCACCAAAATCGTTACCCCATTCAAAATCAACGCCGCTCTTCTTTAAAAGTTCTACAGCTTCACTGTAACTAATTCTAGGAAAAGGTCTTTTTACATTTTCTAATTTTGATGTATCTCTCTCAAGTATTTTTAACTCTTCAGGCGTTGTCTTTAAAACGGTTTGAACAATGTACTCTAACATTTCTTCTGCCAAATCCATATTATCGTTTAAATCAGCAAAAGCAACTTCGGGTTCGCACATCCAAAATTCAGTTAAGTGTCGGCGCGTTTTTGATTTTTCTGCTCTGAAAGTAGGACCAAAAGTATATACTTTTCCATGTGCCATCGCTCCGGCTTCTGCGTAAAGCTGTCCCGATTGCGTTAAAAATGCGCTGCCTAAATCAAAATATGGAGTTTCAAAAAGTGTGGATGTTCCTTCAACAGCGTTTGGGGTAAGAATTGGCGGGTCCATTAAAATAAAATCACGTTCGTCAAAAAAATCTCTTATCGCTTTAATTATCCTGTGACGTATTCTTAAAATTGCCACCTGTTTTTTTGATCGAAGCCAGAGATGTCTTTTATCCAATAAGAACTCAATGCCATGTTCTTTTGGGGTAATAGGATAATCAGCTGCTTCGTGAATTACTTTTAAATCTGTTACATTCAATTCGTAACCTCCTGGCGCACGAGGCTCTTCTTTAACTTTTCCTTTAATTTCAATTGAAGATTCCTGTCCAAGCTTGTCAGCAAGTTCAAAAATTTCTTCTGAAACACTTCCTTTGAAGAATACACACTGCAAGTAACCTGTTCCATCCCGCAGGATTACAAACCTAACTTTACCGATCGATCGTTTATTGAAAAGCCAACCTCGGAGTGTAATTTCTTCCCCAACGTGGTCTTTTAATTTATTGATATAAACTGCCTGCATTAAATCCGTAATTTCAGAAAATTTTAGTGTGAAATATAAAGATTTTTTTTTGATTTGCGATTAATTTCATCTCTAAAATATTTAAAAGCAAAGGGGATTTATTTGATTAGGCTCTCGAAGACAATAATATTTAAATTGAAGTAATCCTATACACTTCTTTATATTTAGCAACTAAATATGCAACTAATCGGAGATTAAATATGATTTATAGAAACATACTAATACAATTACTTTTAATAAATATTTTAATTGTACCACTTCTATTTGCTCAAAATTCGACTAAAGAAGCAATGGCAGATTGGGAAGGTGGCATTCCCGACGGCTGCACCACAGTTACAGTTGGTAAGCTTGCAAGCTATGATGGTTCAGTAATGACATCACACACAGACGACAGTCATAGAACAAGAAGCTGGCTTGATATTGTTCCGCCATTGTATCATAAAAAAGGTGAGCAGGTTACTCTTTATAAAAGAGAAAAAGATGATACAAAGAAAATGCCTACATACAAACACGTTCCCACAGGAAACATTCCTCAAATTGATTATACGTACGGCTATATCAACAGTGCATATCCCTGTATTAACGATCAGCAGGTTGCAATCGGAGAAACGACTTTTGGCGGTAGAGATGAGTTACAATCTGATAAAGGATTAATTGATTGCCAGCGATTGTGTATGCTTATGCTTCAGAGAGCAAAAACTGCAAGAGAAGCAATAGAATTAGCCGGAGAATTATTAAAAGAATATGGTT